>JAITLF010000251.1 GCA_031278025.1 Treponema sp. | reverse complement strand
CGCTACGACGACGAGGCCGTGGAGGGCGCGGTGCGGCTTTCCGCCCAGTTCATCACCGAGCGGCGGCTTCCGGACAAGGCCATAGACGTAATCGATGAAGCCGGGGCTTTTGCCCGGATAGAAGCGTTCAGGAATACCGTCGGCCAGGGGGGGGCGGCAATGCCCGCGGCGGAACGGCTTTCCGCGGAGGCGATTGCCGAGGCCGTGGACGCCGCCATGACGGGCTCCCCTACTCCCAATGCCGCTTCGCCGGGCACGGGGGAGTCCCCGCCGGAACCGCCCATAGACGTGGGCCTCAAGCTGATCGAAACCGTGGTATCCAAAATCGCCCGGATCCCCGAGCGGTCCGTGGGGGAAAGCGAAAAAGACAGGCTCCGTTTCCTGGACGAAAAACTCCGCTCCCGGATCTTCGGCCAGGACAACGCGATTATGGCGGCGGTCAAGGCGGTTAAACGTTCCCGGGCGGGGTTCCGGGCGGACAACAAGCCTGTGGCGAATTTTCTCTTTGTGGGCCCCACCGGGGTCGGCAAAACCGAGTTGGCCCGGCAGTTGGCGGATATCCTGGGGGTGCCCATGCACCGTTTCGACATGAGCGAGTACCAGGAAAAGCACACCGTGTCCCGGCTCATCGGCTCGCCCCCGGGCTATGTGGGCTACGAGGAGGGGGGCCTTCTGACAGACGCCATCCGCAAACAGCCCCACAGCGTGGTGTTGCTGGACGAAATTGAAAAAGCCCACCAGGATATTTACAACATCCTGCTTCAGATAATGGACTACGCCACCCTGACCGACAACAACGGCCGGAAAGCGGATTTCCGCAATGTGGTTTTTATTATGACCAGCAACGCGGGCGCCCGGGAAATCGGCAAGAGCCTCATCGGTTTTGGCGAGCGTTTTATGGAGGAAACGGAGCTGGACAACGCGGTGGAGCGGATCTTTACCCCGGAATTCCGGAACCGGCTGGACGCGGTGATCCGCTTCAACCATCTTTCCCGGGAGGTGATGGAAAGCATTGTCCGTAAGGAACTGGCGGCGTTTCAGGCCCAGTTGGGGGACAAGAAGGTGAATCTGAAGATTACCGACGCCTGCGTGGAGCATCTGGCTGAGGAAGGCTATAGCCGGGAATTCGGCGCCCGCAACGTGGGCCGTCTGATCGAAGACAAGATCAAATCCTTCTTTGTTGACGAAGTCCTTTTCGGCAGCCTCAGCTCCGGCGGCGGCGCCCGGGCGGATTGGCAGGACGGCGACTATCGCATTGATATCCTTGCTTCATCCGCGGTTCCCGTGGATCTCGCCGTCGAGACTACCCTTTGAAATGAGCGGTTGGCGCCGTTCCGGTCCGGATCCTCAGTTCCCCTACCTCACCGAGCATGATCGGTTTAACTTCCCTCCCCCGGCGAATAGCCCGGACTGGATCGTCGCGGTTGGGGGCAACCTCTCCCCGGGGATGCTTCTCTCCGCCTATGAGCAGGGCCTGTTCCCCTGGTACAACCAGGATGATCCCGTGCTGTGGCAGTCGCCGGACCCCCGGTTCGTCATATTCCCGGAGAAGCTCCACATCTCACGGTCCATGGAAAAAATTCTCCGCAAAGGGATATTCACCTTTGCCCTGGACCGGAATTTTAACGAGGTTATCCGGGGCTGCGGGGAAATCTACCGAAGCGGCCAGGGCGGCACCTGGATTACCGATAACATCATCGACGCGTACGGGGAACTCCACAGGCTGGGCTGGGCCCATTCGGCGGAAAGCTACCTGGACGGCCGCCTGGCCGGAGGCTGCTACGGGGTGCGCCTGGGCAATGTCTTTATCGGCGAATCCATGTTTGCCAGGGAACCCAACGCCTCCAAAGCGGCGTTTCTGCGCCTGGCGCAGCTCTTGTTTGCCGACGATCTGGCCTTCATCGACTGCCAGGTCCACACGGATCATCTGGAAAGCCTGGGGGGAGAGGAAATCCGGAGGAGGGACTACCTCAAACTACTACGCAACGCGTTGTCCAAGCGGGAACACGACAAAGAACACAGCGACACCCTGGACAGGCGGGGAAACTGGGGAGATTGGTATAGCATCTGACCGCAGGCGAAGCAGCGCCTGTCCGGGACTCAGCCCAGGAGGTCTACCTTGTTGCCCACTTCGGTGTCGGCGACCACTTCGGCGGTTTCCATCAGCTTGGCAAGCTCGGCGGCCTGGGCTTCGGCTTGCCGTAGGGCCATGCTCTGCGCCTTTGCCGCCGCCTCTTCCCTAACTTTATCCTGGGACATAGCCGTAGAAAGATTTTCTATTTCCATAGCTTAAATATACCCGGAGGCCGGGCAAAAGGCAATGCCTGCCGGCAGGGGCCTTGCAATGGGGGCCCGCGCAAGGGATAGAAGCGGAAATCCCGGAGCGCCGGGGCTTTGCCCCGGAGTGAGGAATTGGAGCGGATAGCCCGGTCCTCGCCCTCGGTCAAGACCGAGGGCGAGGATGCGCCCAAATTCTTACGAATTCATGTAAAATTGCTGTTGCAGGGGCAGCCATGCTTGTAAAAACCCGAGAATCCCGGCATACTACAGGGGCGGCGAAAATATGCGGGGCTATGCTGAATATTTTAAAGAAAAAATAAACCGGTTTATTGCTATTTCCCAAAACGCAGGGGATAACAATGCTATAAAATCTGAATATATAAAATTGGTTAAAGAATTTCATCCCGATGTCAATAAGCGCATAGAAAACGAATTGGCCAATGAATATATGGTGATTATAAATTACATCTATGAACAAATAATGCGCAAAAAGAAAATAATGCTAAGATCAACCGATGAGTATGAGAAAAATAAAGCACAGGGAAAGTATTGTTTTATCAACGAAGAGGGAATACGGGAATATATATCCGATAAAATAGTATATATGTATAAACTGGGAAAACATGAATATGACAGGGCCCTGCTTATATGCATGGGATCAAGCGGAAACACTGAAAAGGAGGGATATGAAATAATAGGACATTTGTATAAATCATATAAACATTTTAAAGAGGTAATAAAAATGGACGGGGAAGGGATCTGGGGAAATGCCGCCAGGAAGAGTTTGGATAGGGCCTATGCGATGAACAGAAGAATAACACGGGGATTAAGGGGATCGCCGGAAACCCCCGTCGGTTTCCCGGAGCTTCCTTGAACAGTTCCTTAGGAACTGTTCATAAATAAAATGCACGGCATTTTATTTTAATTGCTTACGCAATAAGGAAATAACATGACCACATGGTCATGTTATTTCTGAACAGTTCCTTACACTAAAAGCTCCGTTAAAGCAGGATTGGCAGCCGCATTTTTCCGCTGTTCTATAACGCAACCGCTGTCTTTGTAACAAGCATTTTCTGAATATCCCGGCGCGGCGGCTCCCCGAATTGCCGCTTGTATTCACGGTTAAACTGTGTGGGACTGTCATAGCCCACCTCATAGGCCGCCGTTTCCGCGCTCTTGTCTTCCGTCAGCATAAGCCTTTGGGCCTCATACAAACGCAGCCGCTTTTGAAACTG
>JAITLF010000250.1 GCA_031278025.1 Treponema sp. | reverse complement strand
GCAGCGAAAGGAGTTGAACGGCTGAAAGCAATAAACCGCACGAAGAGTCATGGGAAGCCGCCGAGCGAAGCGCAATTGGCGAACAACCGATATATCATTGTTATGACCTCCTTGCTTGAAAAGCCCGTTTTTCCCCCTCCACCGGGAAAGCTGAGTGCTGAAGAGGGAACCGAAAGAATCCGGTGGAGTCTGTGGAGGGAACAGGGGGTAATGTTGTCGATAGTAGTATATGCGCTGTTAACTTCATTGCATCTCATGTTTTCAGCGCATACATTGCAAGGGCTCCCTTTAGCCTGCGCCGATTCCAAACGCGGGGCGCTACCCGGTCCCCGCAGGGCGCTGCTCGCACCCCGCAGGCTTCTTCCTGCTCCCTGCGGGGCTCTGCCCCGCAGGGGTCCCTCCGGCTGCCTGTTTTCCCTGTCTTTTCACCGTTTTTTCATTATTATATGTATATGGAGATGAAACACATGCCACGTTTCTCGTTGTTTTTTTTCATGGTGTTGGTGCTTTTCGTCCAAATTCCCGTGTTTAGCCAATCCAGGAAGGGGTATACCCTGCTGATGATTCCGGTTTTTACGGAAACGGGGCTTTCAAAGGAAGCGAGTCTGCTTTTTACCACGATGGTTGATGAACTGGAATGGCTTACCTCGGCGCACTCCTTTGTCAGACTCGCCAAATCCCGCGGGATGAATGGAAAACCGCCTCCTACTCGTGGAAAACTTAACCCTGCAGATCATGCGCTGTTTCCGGAATATGTCATTACCGGTGTTTTGAACCAGGAGCAGGACGGAACGAAAGTTTTCGAGATGAGTCTGTGGAAGCTGGAAGATTCAAGCCTGCTGGCTGTTCAGGAATTAGCCTACACCGATATTAATGAGGGGATAGGTTTTATTCCTTTTTTTATATTGAGCCTTTATTCGACCCTGCCGGGGGTTGTCGATTTCGACACGGAACTGAAATCCTGGAAGAACAAGTGGATTTACCTGGGGTTGCGGGCCGGGTTTTCCCCGCGTCTTTATATAATCCCCGGAGATTACTCTAAGGCCGGAACGCCGATGCATCTGCCGGGTTTCACCTTTGACGCCGGCGTGCGGGGAGAAATACAGCTCTTTCCCCGGCAGCAAGCGGGTAACACCTTTTCTTTCGGCCTGCAAACCGGGTTGGATGTTACCTACGATACGGTCGAATTCAGCTATTACGATAGCGCTGCTACGGAATCTATCCGCGGCCAGATTGGTACTGCCGCCATCTCCGTTCCCCTTTTGGGCAAACTCAACATAAAACCCGGTCAATTCGTCTTTGGTCCCTATGGGGGGATCTACTTTACCCAGCCATTGAGCCAGTACACGATCACCCCGCCCCTCGGCTATACGGCAGGGTTCAACATTGGATACAAGATAGGCACCACCGGGGCCTTGTTCTTCGATTTCCGTTTTTCAGGCGATATAGGCAGGACGGTTATGCCGGAAACCAACATTCCCTACAAGCGGTATTTGTTTAACCTTTCCATGGGCTTTGAATGGGGTTTCCTTACCAAGAAGGCAAAGGCGGCGGCGGAATAGGAAACGCCGATAGAAGATGGGACGGAGGTAAACGAAGGCGAAAAGGAGGGGGCGACTCCCGCCTGACCCATCCGTCTGCGGGCAAACCTCCGGGGGCCATCCCCGGTTGCGGAGGCGACGGCATGTTCCCTGCCTCCCGAACCGATTACCAGTAGCTTCATCCCCCGCCTCCTTGCTTCCCCGATCTCGATCCGGGTTTAACGAAAGGGACCCCTTGTTTGCAAAGCCCACAGCCGGCGCTGTCCCAGTCGGCGGCTTCCAATTCAACCGCCGCGTAGAGGGGCCAGGGGATGGCCGCGCCGGGAGAACGGCGGTCCACCACGCAGGCCAGGGCCGCTATGCGCCCGCCCAGGGCCTCCAGGACTGCGGCGCACTCCCCTGAAGATTTACCGGTGGTAACCACGTCTTCGGCGATAAGAATACGGGCCCCCGGTTCTATGGCGAAGCCCCGGCGCAGCTTCATGGCCCCCGTATCATCCCGCTCGGTGAAGAAGGCGGGAAGGCCAAGCTGGCGGCCCAGTTCGTAGGCAACCACGATGCCGCCCAGAGCCGGGCCTGCCACCGCATCCAGGGCAAGGCGCCCGGCAAGAATGTCCGCCCTGATACGGGTAACCGTCTGAGTCAAAGCCGCCGCAGCCCGGTCCGGGTATTGCAGAAGCCGCGCGCACTGAACGTAGCGGTCCGAATGGCGGCCGGAAGAAAGGAGAAAATGCCCTTCCAGCAGGGCCCCGGATTTCCGCAGTAAGGTGATGGTATCGCTCATAAAATCCCCCAGGAGGTTATGGGAAATTGAAGGGTTTTGCTGAAGGAACGCCCCGGCGCCCCTTCACGCAAAATCTTCAAATAGTGGCTCCTCTTGTATTCTGATTTGCAATACTATAGCATACCTTTCATGAATAAACAGGCGTTACGGGCGGATATGCTGCTTTTAATTACGGCGTGTGTGTGGGGTTTTGCGTTTGTAGCCCAGCGGTCGGCAATGGATGTCATGGGGCCGTTTGCGTTTAACGCCATCAGATTCATCCTTGGAAGCCTGTCCCTCGTTCCGCTGGTCATCCTTAGATTGAGGAATCCCGAACGGCGCAAGGACGGACGCACCGGCCTGCCCCTGAAGCTCAGGAGCTTCGCCGGCTGTTCCTGCCTGGCCGGGGGCTGCCTTTTTTGCGCCGCAACATTGCAGCAGATCGGGATCATCTACACCACCGCCGGAAATTCGGGGTTTATTACCGGGCTTTATGTGGCCTTTACCCCCATGTTCGGCATCTTCCTGGGAAAGAAAACCGGGCTTCCCACCTGGATAGGCGCGGCCTTCACCCTGGCGGGCCTCTTCTTCATCAGCATCGCCTCCCCGATCTTTGACCGGGCCGGCGGCTCCGCTTCGGAACCCCTGCGCCTGAACCCCGGCGACCTTCTCACCGCGGCAAGCGCCGTGTTTTGGGCCTTCCACGTGCTCCTCATCGACAGTCTGGTCAAGCGGGCGGATCCCGTGGCCCTTGCTTCAGGACAGTTCATAGTCTGCGGCGTCCTTTCCGCTGCCGCCGCCCTTTTTTTGCGGGAGACCGCCTCGCCGGAAGCCCTCCGGCAATGCGGCATCCCGCTCTTCTACAGCGCCTTTGGCTCGGTGGGTCTCGCCTACACCTTGCAAGTAGTAGGCCAAAAGTACGCGCCCCCCGCCCACGCCACCATACTCCTCTCCCTGGAAGGGGTCTTCGCCGCCATAGGCGGGGTCATCCTTTTGTCTGAGCCTTTGGGGACCTGGACCCTCCTGGGGTTTGCGCTCATCTTCTGCGGTATGCTGGCCACCCAGATGGACGTCATTCTGCGGGGCCAGAGCGGGTAACGCTTTTCCTGGCGCACCGCAGGCCCGGGTCCGGCCTTGCCTGACCCTTTTCCCGCGCCCGCAGACTCAGGTTTTTTGATCGCAAAACCATTTTTGTGCGGCGCAAAACCATTTTTGTGCGCCGCAAAAACACTTTTGCGTGGCGCAAACCTGGGGTTACAGCCGCAGGCCCTTGTCTCCGCCGTCCGCGCAGGCGCCTCCCTCGTCTGCGTAGACGCCTCCGGCGGCACGGGAGGCGCGGGGCGGACCCTGCGGGGCGCCGCCCCGGACCCCGCCGGGGGCGGCGCCGCCCGCGCCACCGGAGGCGCGGCCCGCCATCATCGGCATGCCGGCTTTTTCGTCTTTGCCCAATGCCGTTCGTAAAATCGTCTGGCCTTTTTCATCAAGGTCCTGTACACTAAAACGATGAAACCCACGTTATTTTCGGGAATCCTGCCGGCGATCTTTCTCCTGCTTTGTTTGACGGCTGCCGGAAGCGCCGTTGGCCAGGATGCGGAAGCCGGTCCGCGAAACGGGGCGGGTTCCGCCTGGATCATCCCTATACGGGGGGATATAGACCCCTCCATGTCCGTCTTTGTCCGCCGGGAAACCCGGAAGGCCCTGAATCAGGGGGCGTCCTTCATCGTTTTTGATATAGATACCTTTGGGGGCCGGGTGGATTCGGCCTTACAGATCACTTCTTTTATTACGTCCGTCAAAGGCGCCCGGGCCGTTGCATGGGTCCACGCCGGGGATGAATCCATGGGGGTAAGCTGGTCGGCGGGGGCCCTTATCGCCTTTGCCTGCGCCGACATCTATATGGCTTCAGGTACCTCCATAGGAGCCGCCGCGCCGGTTATTATGGAAGCAACCGGCAGCACCCAAGGGGCGGGGGAAAAAACAGTGTCGGCAATCCGCTCTCAGATCGCGGCCCTGGCGGAGAGGAACGGCCATCCCGTGAACATCGCCCTGGCCATGGTGGATTACGATGTGGAACTGTGGGAAGCCGCGGTAGACGGAGAAACCAGGGTGTTTACCCTGGCGGAACTTGAGCGGATGGAAAAGGATGAAGCCCTGGCGGTCGAGCGGATCGGGGAAATCTCTCCCAAAGGGAAGCTGCTCTCCCTCACCGGCGGGGAAGCCTTTCGCTACGGCCTGGTTAAAGCCCTGGCCGATGATGCGGCGGGCCTTCTTACCGTCATGGGGGCTACGGGGGAAATCGGCACCAGCGAGCCAAGCGCCGCCGATGGGATCATTTCGTTTCTTACTTCCGGCGCGGTGCAGACCATACTCATCGTCCTGGGAATCGTGATGATTTTTCTGGAAATCAACACTCCCGGTTTCGGTATTCCGGGAGTTACGGCAATCATCGCCTTTGCCGTGGTCTTTGGCTCCGGCATACTGCTTGGAAAAGCCGGTTCCGCCGAGATCATCCTCTTCCTGTTGGGAGCGGGCTTTTTGGCGGTGGAAATCTTCATCCTGCCAGGGTTTGGGTTTATGGGAATTGCGGGGCTTATCCTCATCGGGCTTTCTCTGGTCTTGTCCATGCAGGACTTTGTGATTCCCCGGTTTGAGTGGGAGTGGACCCTGTTGGGGAGGAATACGGTGGTAGTGGCGATAGGGCTGCTGGCGTCGGTCGCGGGGATTGCGGCCATCGCCCTTCTGGGACCGAAGATCAGGATTTTCGACCGCCTGACATTGAAGACGCGCATCACCGGGACTGCGGGCGGCCCAGCGGACACGGATGAATCGGCGGCGGACGGCGAGGCGCCGGGTCTTCAAGGTTACGGGGGTCTGGTTGGTAAGATCGGCGTGGCGGTTACCACCTTGCGGCCTTCCGGACGGGTCGAGATAGACGGCGAAGTCTACTCTGTGGAAGCAGACGGTTCCTTTGTCGAACCGGGGCGGGGCGTCCGGGTTACCCGCGTCAGGGGCAGCGTCATAACCGTTCGGCTTGTGTAGCCGGAGGGGACGGGGGGCCTCTGGGGACAGTCCTCTTAGCGGGGCGCTGCGGGGCAGCGGCGGGTGTTTTTTATAGATTGAGGCTGTTCCATCAAACCGGCGGTTCGCACCGTGAGCGTTTAGCGCACCGTCAATTAATTTTGGAAGAGGCTCAATTATTTTATTTGATAAGGAGAGATTGGTGATGGGAATGTTCGTTGTATTGATTCTGGTAGGACTTATCGTTCTGGGTTTTTTGCTTTTGTTTTTCCGGTTTTTTGGACTCTGGTTCCGGGCGCTCCTTTCCGACGCGTCGGTCGGGATGGGGAAGCTCATCGGCATGTGGCTTCGGCATGTGAACCCCGGGGTCATCGTGGATTCCCGCATCATGCTTTCCAAGGCCGGAATCGAAGTTGAGTCGGATATGCTGGAAACCCATTTCCTGGCCCGGGGGGATGTGATGAAGGTGAGCCGCGCCCTGGTTGCGGCGAACAAGGCAAACATTCCCCTGCCCTTCCGCCGGGCTGCCGCCATAGACCTGGCGGGAAGGGATGTGCTTGAGGCGGTTAGAACCAGCGTTAATCCCAAGGTCATAGACTGCCCGGACAGGTCCAAGGGCAAGACCACCATAGACGCGGTAGCCAAAGACGGAATCCAACTCCAGGTGAAGGCCCGGGTAACCGTGCGGGCCAACATTGAACGTCTGGTCGGCGGGGCCACAGAGGAGACCATCATTGCGCGGGTAGGAGAAGGCATCGTTACCACCATAGGTTCGTCGGCGTCCTACAAGGCGGTGTTGGAAAATCCGGATACCATATCCAAGCGGGTTTTGGCAAAAGGTTTGGACGCGGGGACCGCCTTTGAAATCCTTTCTATTGACATTGCCGACATTGATGTTGGAGCCAATGTGGGGGCTAAACTCCAGGCGGATCAGGCCGAGGCGGACAAACGGCGGTTCCAGGCGGAGGCGGAAAAGCGCCGGGCGGCGGCCCAGGCCCAGGAACAGGAAATGCTGGCCCGGGTCCAGGAAAACCGCGCAAAGGTAGTCCTGGCCGAAGCGGAAATCCCCCGGGCCATTGCCGAAGCCTTCAGAAACGGCCACTTAGGAATAATGGATTATTACCGCCTTAAAAACATCCAGGCCGATACGGACATGCGTTCCTCTATTGGCGGATCTGTCCCCAGGGATGCCCCGTGACAAACTTCCTGGAATCAAGCCTTTCCCTGATTGTCCTTGCCATCATCGTCAGTGTTAGGCTGGTCCTGTTTCTGCGGAAGCGGGCGGAAAGCCGGACTCGGAACCCTCCGCCGCCCCTTGTCGGTGTTGAGGCCATAGAGACTGAAGGCACGGTTTTCGCTCCGGACGATGGGGATGAGGATTTTTCCGCATGGGATCTGGCAGCGGAGGAACCAGAAGAACCGGTTCCTCCGCCGGAGATCCCCAAAGCTGTCCCCTCGCCGGCCCCCGCGTTTGACGCCTGGCCGCAGCCCTATGCGGAGGAACCCGCCGCCTCTGCTGCGGCCAAAACCAGTCCGGCCAGGATGGACGGCGTTTTCTGGAGGAAACTCAGGGACCTCCCGCCCTTGACGCAGGGGGTTATTCTTTCGGAAATTTTAGGCCCCCCAAAAAGTCTTTAGGAGGTTCCTTTTAGATGAGCCCCTCCGGTCATTTTATCGCACGCGTAGATAGACTCGCAACCGCTTTGACAGGCGGCGCGGCGGCGCTTCTTTGTATGGACCAGGTGGAGCGGGAATTTACCGCTCTCGTTGCCCCGGTCATCGGTCTTTCCCCAGCGGAACATCTTGCCGGATATATACAAGAACATATTGAGAAGAATGCAACCGACTCTTTGCGGAAAATGGGATATATAGCTGCTTTCTTTTTGAGGGAATACGATGATGCCTCCATGCCCTTGGAAGCCGAAGATTGGCAGAAAATCCAGCAAACCATAGAAGACGCTTCAGAAGAAATTGACATTACCGTTTTGACCAGTCTTATGGATGGGCTCCTATCCCGCAGGCTGTTAAAACGGCGCTGAAAGTCAAAAACAGGATGAAAAAAAACATTGTAATGATGCGATTTCTTCTCAAGCGCCTGCTAGTCCAGTGTGTATCTCTTCAACCGCAAAAACCGGTACGACGACCATTTTCCCGGTCAAACACCATTTGTCGTAGAATTACCAGTTGCTATATCCGCCTCCAGCGTTGCGATCCCGGCGGGGTTTGTCCATTGCCTCATTCACGCGAATCTGACGGCCCTCGAATTCCCGGCCGTTGGTCCCCGCTATTGCGGCGGTAGCTTCGTCATCCGAACTCATTTCAATAAATCCGAACCCCTTGGAGTTGCCGGTTTCACGATCAAAAATGATCTTAGCTGAGGCAACGCTGCCGAAACCTGAAAAGAGGTTCCGCAGACTGTCCTCGGTAGTGTTGTAGGAGAGATTACCGACATACAGTTTCTTAGCCATTGAGAAAATTCCTTCTCCCGAAAGGAACCTGTAGTCTGCACAAACAAAGCTCTGAACAAACAGGAGGTCCCCGCGTCCGGGTACGCGTAATTATTCACGCCCACAAAAAATGGACGACTCCTATTCTTTCCGGGTATTCCGAAAAAAACATAGAATGCATATATAAAACCGATATAGAAACAGATCGGATGAATATGACTGAAGTGCTTTCCCGCAATAAACTGAGGAATTCTCCGAAAAACCCAAGTAACGTAAACTCTTCAAAACAATATCCTATGCACAGAAAAGTATCCTACTTTTCCTTGACAGTCAAGCGATAATCAATTATATTTCACATTTTTTATTCCGTAGTTGAGAGAATGTTACAGCAAGGTAAAAAGCAGCTTCATAGCCTCTTTGATGTCTTTCACCGCCATCCTCGGAGCCACACCATCGCCGGATGGCGCCAAAAACCGCTCAAACCCCAGGTTATGGGCCGTTTTTACTCTGCCGGCTATACGCCGTACCGGTCTGATCTCCCCCGCCAGAGACAGTTCCCCGGTAAGGGCGGTCCCGGTCGGAATAGGGAGGCCGGTCCTGGCTGAATAGAGGGCAGCCGCCAGGGCCAAATCCGCCCCCACTTCGGCGATGCGTATGCCCCCCGCCACATTGACGTAAAGGTCGTGGTCGGAAAGCCGCAGGGAAAGGTGTTTCTCCAGTGTTGCGGCCACCCGGGAAACCCGCGCCGAATCAATACGGTCAGAGAAAACCCGGCTTATGGAGCCTTTGGCAGGTATCGTCAGCGCCTGGATTTCCACCAGCAAGGTCCGGGACCCCTCCAAAACCGCAGCGGCAGCCACGCCAGGAGGCAGTTCCCCTTCCCGGTGCACCAGGAACAGCAGGGAAGGGTTTTCCACAACAACAAGTCCCTGTTCCCCCATAGTAAAGATGCCTATCTCGTCCACCGATCCAAAACGGTTCTTCGTCGCCCTCAAAAACCGGCAGTCCCCGTCGTTGGCCGCCGAAACGGGACCCTCAAAGTAGAGCACCGTATCCACCATGTGCTCCAGAGACTTGGGCCCGGAGATGATCCCGTCCTTGGTCACATGGGCCGCCAAGAACAGGGCCGCGTCGTGTTCCTTTACCCAGGAGATAAGCTCGTAGGAACAGAACTTCATCTGGTTCACCGTGCCGGGGATAAGCCCCGCCTCGTCGGTTCGCAGGGTCTGGACGGAATCCACCATGAGGATCACCGGCTTAACGGCGTTGACGATGGTTTCAATATCCATGAGTCTTCCGGAACAGCAGATTTCGATACGTCCGGCAACCGCACCCGGGATACCCAGCCGGTCCGCCCTCATACGAACCTGCCCGGCGGACTCCTCCCCGGATACGTAGAGTATCCGCCCTTTCGTCTCGGCGGCGGCGGCGGCCTGAAGCAACAGAGTAGACTTGCCTATTCCCGGCTCGCCTCCCACGAGAATGGCGGACCGCTTCATGATGCCCCCGCCCAAGACGCGATCAAGCTCGGCAATGCCACTTCTTAGACGGCTTCCCTCCTGGGGGTCCACCGACGACAGGGGCAGGGATTGGGGTGCATCCCCTTTGCCGCAGCTGCCGGTCCCGGCAAGCCCCGCCGGGCCGTTCCGCCCGCTTACCGTCGTCTCAATAAGGGTATTCCACTCCCCGCATTCCGGACACCGGCCCAGCCACTTGGACTCCTCGTGGCCGCAGGAGGTACATTTAAAGACGTAAATACGCTGTTTCGCCATGGGAAAAACAATATACCATATCAGGATAAAAATCAGGATAAAACAAGAAGGCGGAAATAACCATTAGCAATCTGTGGGCTTTGTTTCAACTAAGGACCTGTGCAGAAATAACATGACCAAACGGCCATGTTATTTCTGCACAGGTCCTTAGTTCTATTCAACATAAAATCTTATCACAAAACAATGCACTGTCTTGAATACGGGCGTTACCACTCCAGCGGCTGAAAACCCTGCGGGATATCCAGCTTCATCGTGTCCCCGGATTGAACGATTACATACAGTCCCGCCTCTAGCGCCGCAGCCATCGCTTCTCGCGGAAACACCGTCCCCGCTATCGCCCCGTGAATCTTCCTCCGGTCATTCTGCCTGTTCTTGTGTTCCCGCAGTATCTCCAACCGCTTTACATGATGTTCCGCGTCTTTTTCCCGCGGCCGGCTTTTTACCTCCACCGCCATCGAATACTTCTCATTTTCCAATAACAGATCTATTTCCGTGAGGAGCCTCCCGGAACTGTCCATTACTTGTACCCGTTCCGCGATAATTCCGCCGAAATGATAGCCCTGTTCGTTGAACAGCTTGAGGATCCCCGGAGCAACCAGATGCTCGGCCAACTCGCCGAATCAATTGTGAAGGTCGCCCATCTGCTTGGAGACGCGGTTGACTATCCGCTGGGTCTCCGCCAACTCACGTTCCCATTCTTCCCGGCGTTTATCCGCTTCTATTTGGGATTTCGTGAAGAGAGCCCAAAACTCCTCTATCGCCGGGACATTTTGCATAACTTCCGCCGGTAAGGCCATATTGCGCTCCTCCTCCTAAATAGACTCTGCAACGAACATTTCAGGGACAACGTCCCCCAGGCTGCCGGGAGCCTGGGGACAGATCACTTCGCCAGGAGCCGGTTGAGCCGCTTTACGAAATCCGCAGGGTCCTTGAGTTTTGCCCCCTCCACCAGGAGGGCCTGGTCAAGCAAGACCCCTGCCACGTCGGCGATACGCTCTTCATCCTCCGTGTTCTTGAGGCTTGCCACGATGGGATGGGCGCCGTTGATTTCCAGGATCGGCTTGATATCCGGCATCTCCGTCTGCCCCATGGCCTTGAGCATCTGGGCCATCTGGAGGGAAGGGTCGTTCTCGTCCGACACGATACACGAGGGGGAATCGTGGAGCCGCCGGGAAAGTTTAACGTCCTTTACCCGGTCCCCCAGGGCCTTCTTGACCTTCTCAATGACCGGCTTAATCTCCTTCTCCGCCTGCTTATCCGTCTTCTCGCCCAGTTCCTCATCAGCGCCGGCACGGTTCACCGCTTTAAGTTCCCAGGTCCGGGCTTCGCTTTTGCCGTCCGCTCCGGGGGTTTCCTTCCGGTAACTGTGCAGGGGGGGAATAACGATGTCGTCGATCTCGTCGTCCATGATAAGGACTTCAATGCCCTTGTCGGTATAGGCCTCCAGCAGCGGGGATGCCCGGAGGGTTTTTTCGTCCCCGCCGGTAATATAGTAGATATGCTTCTGCTCCCCCTTCATCCGGGAAACATACTCGGCGAAACTGGTCCGGCCTTCGGCCTGGGTGCTTTTGAACCTGACCAGTTCCTGAAGGGCCTCCCGGTTGGCAAAGTCCTGGTAAAGCCCTTCCTTAAGGGGGCGGTTGAACTGGCTGATAAAGGTCTCCCACTTCTTCTTGACATCTTCCGAACCGGATGCGGCGGTATCCGCCAGGGTCTTGAACTCCCCCAGCAACTTCTTTACCGATGCGTTCTTGATGTTGAGGAGTATCTTGTTCTGCTGGAGTATCTCCCGGCTCACATTGAGGGGCAGATCCTCCGAGTCGATAACCCCCCGGACGAAGCGGAGCCAGGTAGGCATAAGCTCTTTGTCGTCATCGGTGATGAACACCCGCTTGACGTAGAGTTTAACCCCCGGCTTGTAGTCCATGCTGTACATATCAAAGGGCGCTTTGGCGGGAATGTAAAACAGGGTGGAGTATTCCAGGGTCCCTTCGGCCCTGGTGTGAACGTAGAGCAGGGGCGGGTCCGTGTCGTGTCCCAGCTGCTTATAAAATTCGTGGTAATCCGTTTCTTTAAGTCCCGCTTTGGGCCGCCGCCAAAGGGCCGTTCCGGAATTCAGCCGGTCGGTCTTGGTCTTGCTTCCCTTCTCCTTCCCCTTGTCGTCGTATTCCTTCTCGTCGTAGGTAAGGTAAATGGGAAACGCCACGTGGTTGGAATACCGCTTGATGATATCCTCAATAGACCAGCGGTTGGCGTATTCCTGGCCCTCCTCGTTCAAGTGGAGGATAACCGTCGTGCCTTGGCTGTCCCGCTGGGCGCTCTCCAGGTCGAAGCTGTCCTTCCCGTCGCTGATCCACTTCCAGGCGGCGTCCTCCCCGGCCTTGCGGCTGATGACCTCAATACGGTCCGCCACCATGAAGGCCGAATAGAACCCAACCCCAAACTGGCCGATAAGGTTGGAATCTTTTTTCGCGTCCGTAGAGAGCTTCTCTAAGAAGGCCCTGGTTCCGGAACGGGCTATGGTCCCCAGGGACTCGATCAGGTCCGCCTCGTTCATCCCTATACCGTTGTCCGACACGGTAAGGGTGGACGCCTGGGGATTATCCGTTTCTTTGTGGAAAGCAATGTCGATGCGCGGGTCAAGCCTAATGGACTTGTAGGCATCATCCGCGACGGTCAGGTACTTGAGCTTGTCCAGCGCGTCGGAGGCATTAGAGACCAGTTCCCGCAGGAAGATCTCCCGATTGGAATAGAGGGAATGGATGATGAGGTGCAACAAACGGCTTACTTCGGTCTGAAATTGGTGTTGTGCCATGAAGAGACTCCTTGTGGTAGTGAGATTATAAAAATAAACGAATTTACCTATAAAATAACCAGGAAAGCCCCTGAAGACAAGCAAAATTTGCGCCGCCCGCACTCCGCAGGGCGCCGCCCCCGGTCCCCCCGGCGGGGTGCGGGGCAGAGCCCTGCGGGGTCCGGGCAGCGCCTGCGGCGCCGGGCGGGCCTTAGTTGATACAGAAAGCGGGGACGCAGCCCACCTCGTTGGTCGCAGCGGTATAGTTGTGTTTGCCCTCAGAGAGGACCGTTACAAACGATGTCACATTATTACTCTCACCAAACGGGGCACTTCCCAAATAATACATTTTATTCGTCTCCCCAGTTGGAGTAGCCTTTTTCCGCCTATCGTTACTGGTATAGTATTCAAGCCATGCTTGGTTTGCCTCCGTTTCATAGGCAATCGTGTAGTAGCCGGCAGTCGATTCAAACATCTCCCGTTCCGTGGGCAGCCACAGAAGGTCTTGCACTTTAATACCATCACCGGCGGCACTGCCCGTTGCTACATGCCGCAAAGGAGCCCACATCACCGATTTCGGCACCCCCGCAGCCACCAGCCCCGCAAGGAACGTGCCGCTGCCGGC
>JAITLF010000242.1 GCA_031278025.1 Treponema sp. | reverse complement strand
AACTTCCAGACCGAGGTCTTGAACTTCCAGACCGAGGTCTTGAACTTCCAGACCGGGGTCTTGAACTTCCAGACCGGGGTCTTGAACTTCCAGACCGGGGTCTTGAACTTCCAGACCGAGGTCTTGAACTTCCAGACCGAGGTCTTGAACTTCCAGACCGGGGTCTTGAACTTCCAGACCGGGGTCTTGAACTTCCAGACCGGGGTCTTGAACTTCCAGACCGGGGTCTTGAACCTCCAGACCGGGGTTTCTTGAGCGCAAAACCGGGTTTTTTGATCGCAAAAACACTTTTGCGCTGCCCAAAACCATTTTTGCGGCGCTCAAAACTACTTTTACTCGCCGTAAACCTGGGTCTGCGAACCGCGGAGGCGCCCCCCGCGCGTCCGCGCAGGCGCCTGCGCGGCGCGGACCTGGGTTTTCGTCTCGTCCGCCGCCCGTTACGGCTCCGCCGCCGCTCTCTTCAACTCCTTCACCGCTCTTTTCAACTTATACACCGCTCTTTGCAAGCCGGAGGGGGGAGGACGAGGTATATGCGCTGACCCTGACAATGATGCTATACTGACGCCGCATGACCGCTGGTGATTTTTTTACCGCTCCGGTGGAACGCCTTGCGGCGGGGGGAGCGGGAGTCGTACATAGAGACGGGCAAACCGTATTCGTGGATTACGCCGCCCCGGGCGACCTGATTTCCCTGCGGATAACCGAGGTCCACCCGGCCTGGGCGCGGGGGGAGCTGGATGCCGTTCTGGAACCTTCGGCGGACCGCCGTACCCCGGCCTGTTCCCGCTACGGGGCCTGCGGCGGCTGTTCCCTCCAGCACCTGAACTACGCGGCCCAATTGCGGGAAAAGGCAGGGATTCTGAGGGACGCCCTGATTCGCATCGGGGGCGTCTCCTGCCCGCCGCCGGTAAAGACCGTCCCTTCCCCCGAATACGGCTGCCGCAACCGCGTACAGTTCCACCGTATCCCCGGAACAAACCGGCTGGGGTTTAAGGCCCGCAAAAGCGGGAATGTCCTCCCCCTTACCGACTGCCCGGCGGCGGATGCGGGGATACGCCGGGCGCTTGCGGCAGGGTCCCGCGCTATCCTGCCGCCGCCGGGGAAACGCCGCTTTACGGTCTACTCCCGGCGCGGCGTCCTGCTGTGTGAGGGACGGGATGGTCCGGCGCGGGTTGGGCTCCGCAACCGGGACATCCTTATGGATCCGGGGGTGTTTTTTCAGAGCAACGCCGGCGCGCTGGAAATGCTTATCCCGGATTTGTGCGCCGCCGCGGACCGGGCGGATCCTTCCCGGCCTGTGGCGGACATCTACTGCGGCGTGGGGACCTTCGCGGCCTTTCTGGGGGACCGGTTTTCCCGCATCGACCTGGTGGAGGCCGATGCCGCCGCCCTGGACCTGGCCCGGAAGAACGTTCCCGGTTCCCGCATACGCGGCTTCCCCCTGACCGACGAGGAGTGGGTACGGGAAATACGCCGTTCCCCTTCATCCGGCTACGGTTTTGCCGTGGCCGATCCTCCCCGCAAGGGGCTTTCCCCTTCCCTCAGGCAATGGCTTGGGGAGGAGGGCCCGCCTCTTCTGGCCTATGTATCCTGCGACCCGGCCACCCTGGCACGGGACAGCGCCGTTCTCCGCGCCGGGGGATACGGGCTTGAATCGGCGACTTTCTACGATTTTTACCCCCAGACGCCGCATATTGAGGCCCTGGCAATTTTTGTCCGCCCAAAGGGGAGAGGCGCCGTGCCATGAAAGCCGCTCATCCACGGGTAACGCCCCATAACCCCTGCCGGATGGGAAATCCCGTGGGAGTTTTGGGCATCGTCCTGTATCTTTCCCTTTCCTTTTCCCTTTCCTTTTCCCTGGAAGCCCAGGAGACTATCCCTTCTATCTGGCGGCAGGAGCCGGGCGGGATGATTCTGGGATCGCCGGTGGTTCAGGCGGGGTCGGTAAGCCTGGTCTGCGGCGGCGGGAACCTGGTCTCCTATTCCGATCGGGGGGAACTGCTGTGGAAATTCAACGCCCAGGGCCAGCTTTCCCCCTATCTTACCCGTTCCCCCGAAGGAACCAGCTATGTTTGCAGGACCGACGGCATGTTTATCGCGGTGAACCGGGCGGGCCGGGAACTGTGGCGGAAAAATTTGGGAACCTGCATCTCGGCCCCGGTGCTGGTAGGCTGGGACGGCAGGCTCTTTGTGTTCACCCCCCAACGGGTGCGGTGCTTTAGCGCATCGGGGTATCCGCGCTGGTCCCGGTATCTGACCCATCCTGCCGCGCTCCCGCCGAAGCTGGACCGGGAGGGAGGTATCCTGCTTGTTTTAGAGGACCGGGAACTTACGGAAATAAGCCCTTTTGGGGGCATCGTTACCCGGTCCCTTGCGGCTATGCCCGCTGCGGCGGTTCCCCTGGACCCCTTCCCGCAAGCGGCGGGTGAGCCGGTTCCCAAAGGGAAACCCGCCTTGATTTTCACCGGGAACGGTGAGGCCTTCATCTCCCGGTGGGGCGTACCGGTGATACGCCTCCCGTCTCCGGGCGGCGTCCCCCTGGCGGCAGAGGGCCGGGGGGACAAGGCGGCGGTAGTCCTTTCCAGCGGCAGGCTGCTGCTCCTTACCATGCCCGGCGGGGAGACGCTTTGGTCGGGCGACACCCACCTGGCCGGGGAACAGGATGCCGGCGAAGTGAGGATACTCTATGACGAGGGGGGCATCTACGTCCTCTCCACGTCGGGAGCGACGGGTTTTACCGAAGACGGCAGGCGGCTTTGGCTCATCAGCCTGGAAGGGACCGCCGCCGTCGCCGCCTTTAGCACCGAGGGCGTTCTGTATTCCGGCGGGAAGGACTGGATACTCTATGCATATCAACCGGAAAACCGGATCAGCAGCGGGGAACGTTCCCTTTATGGGCGCATTCCGGAAGGAACCTACGGGACCGCCGATCCCCGGCCCCTGTTCCGGGAGAAGGGCTACTTCAACTTTGACGAGGGGGAAGTACAGGCCCGGCTTACCCACATAGAGCGGATGATACAGGCCGGGACTGTGGGGGATGAAGAACGGGAGTTCACCGCCTACCTTATGGAACTTGCCGGCGCCAGGGAAGCGGGCCCTTCCTGGAAGCCTCCGGCCCGCCCCGCGATCCCGGCGAATCGCCGGGTTGCGGCGTTATGGTTCCTGGGCTGCCTGGGGTCCCGGGAAACCATTCCTTTCCTGGCGGACCTTTACACGCGGGACCAGGACAGCGCAATCAAGGCGGCGGCGGCGGAAGCCATAGGCCGTATAGGGGTGGATCCCGAAGGATACGCGCTCCGGGCTTTCAGCAGCCTGGTCTTACCCCCAGCCCTATACCAGGATAAGAAAGTCCTGATCGCCACCGCCGCCGCAACCGGGGCGCTCTGCCGTTTTTCCGGCCCGCCCTTAAGCGGCATGGGGATCACTATCCTTGTAGCGCTGGGCCGGGACGACCGTCCGTGGTCTGTGCAAATCCGCGCGAAGGCGGAGCTGGCGTCCCTTAAATAAAAAATCCCCGTTGCGGAGCGGAGGGGCATTAAACCAGACTTTCGAATAAAAAATCCCCCGGAGCAGGTTCCGGGGGATTAAACCAAAAAGGGCTACGCCCTAATACGCGCGCCCTCATTTCAGAATGTTCTTGTATACGGAGAGAGTGGGATTCGAACCCACGGTACCCTTCCGGGTACACACGACTTCCAATCGTGCACCTTCGGCCGCTCGGTCATCTCTCCCAAATAAAGCGCCGGCGACATGCGCCGTTCACGGAGAGAGAGGGATTCGAACCCTCGGAACCCTTGCGGGTTCTACGGTTTTCGAGACCGTCCGATTCGACCGCTCTCGCATCTCTCCAACTATGTGAGGCTGACACGATTCGAACGTGCGACCTGCAGATCCGCAATCTGCTGCTCTATCCATCTGAGCTACAACCTCTTTCAGAATGAAAACACCGGATGCTTTCGCAACGGAGCAGGGGGGATTCGAACCCCCGGTACCCTTTCGGGGCACAACTCCTTAGCAGGGAGCCCGATTCGGCCGCTCTCGCACCGCTCCAGAGTTACATTAACAGAATTAGAACAATAGCGAAAACCTGCCTCGTTGTCAAGCCCCATTGGCCGCTGTCGGGCAGCGACTCCGCGACCGGCCTATGACAGCCTTGTTTTACCCCCTGTATTGACAATGGGGGATACCTTGGAATATCGTTACAGAGGAGGATATCCCATGCCCAGGATGCAGATTTTTTATGATTATGAATGTCCCTACTGTAAGCGCGGCTATGAATATCTGTGCGAATTTATCGGAAACCATCCTGAAATTGAGATCGAATGGCGGCCCGTGGAGGCTCATCCCCGCCCGGAAAATCATCACCCCCATACGGATCTTTCCTGCCAAAGTTATTATATCGCCCGGGAGCTGGGGGCCGATATGCCTAAATTCCATGCCGCCATGTTCCGGGCCGTGGCGGGGGAACGGCGTAATGTGGAAAAGGTTGATGTCCTGGTCGATATCGTGAAGGATCTGATGGAGGGCGGTAAATTTCGTTCCATCCTGGAATCAAAAAAATACGCCGACCAAATCGAAGAAAACAACGATCTGGCCTATGAACAGAGCGGAGTATGGGCGGTGCCCGCATTCCGGCTGGTGAACGGCAGCGGTGAAGTCAAAAAATTGGACGCCCGGGAAGGTCTGGGCGTTACCAGGGAGCAGGTCCGGGATTTTCTGAACCAGGGCTAATACCCCACATCGCCCCTGGCAGTTTGTTGCGCTTCGCGCATCAACCAACCCCGCCATCATGGCGGAGGAATTGAACCGCCCCAGAGGCTCCCCCGCGTAAGCGGGTTCCCGGGTATTAGACCCCACTGCGAATAAAACCTCCAAAAATCGCCTTTCAGGCGATTTTTTACCTTGCAAACTGCTAAGGACCCGCGCAAGAATAAAATGCCATGCATTTTATTCTAATTGCTTACTCAATAAGGAAATAACATGACCAACCGGTCATGTTATTTCTGCGCGGGTCCT
>JAITLF010000216.1 GCA_031278025.1 Treponema sp. | reverse complement strand
TATTGACAACTCTCCAAAGTCTGGACGCCCCCTGTTCAGCGGGTGGTTTTGTTAGAATCTCCTGCCCTTTAACCTACCTTTGCCGCTCATTCTACCTTGAAGCGGGCCACTTCATTCATAAGCAGCTCTATCTGCTTCTTGTTCTCCAAACTTATGTCATTGACCCGGTTCACCGCCCTATCTATCTGTTCTGCTCCGCTGGCCATCTCCTGCATCCCATCCCCTATCTCTGCCGTTATCCCTTCAAGGGTCTTACTCTCCTGTATTACCTCATGGCTCCCGCCGCGCATCCCCTGGGCGCTCCCTTTCACTTCCCCGGTGATCTCCTTCAGCCGCTTTATGGACTCCAGTATGGCTTTGCTTCCTATGCCCTGCTCCTCCATGGCGCTGCGTACATTCGCCTCCTGATCCGTTACAGTCTTCACCCCGTCGCTTATGGCCTCAAAGTTCCGCAGCACCGCTCCGGTGGAGGAGGTGATCTTGTCTACGGAGCTTTTTATTTTCTTCAAGACATCGCTTATGGTCTTTGACTGCTCCGAAGAGGACTCCGCCAGCTTGCGTATCTCATCGGCCACCACCGCAAAGCCTTTACCGGCCTCCCCCGCATGCGCCGCCTCTATGGCCGCGTTCATGGAAAGCAGGTTCGTCTGACTGGCTATGTTCTCCATCACCGCGTTGATCTCCAAAAGCCCTGCGGATTCCCGATCGATCTCCTGAATATCCATAGACACTTCCTGTAAACTACTCCGTCCCACTTCAGAGGCCTGGGAGAGCTTGGTTACATTGCTTTCATTCTTCACTAGGGTTTCGGTAACGCTTTGAATGTTTGCAAGCATCTGTTCCACTGCCGAGGAGGATTGGCTTACACAGTCGGTCTGTTTTTGAATCTGACCGTTGAGACTTTCGATGTTTTCTACGACCTGTTCCATAATTGAACTGGTACTTTTAATGCTTGCGGTCTGTCGGCTTGTTTGTGCCTTGATACTTTGTATGTTTGCCGTGATCTCGCTGATGGAGGCAGCGGTTTCGGTCATGTTGCTGGCAAGATCAGAGCCGGTTTGAGAAAGTATCTGAGCCTCCTTCCTTATGGACAGAACAAGACCCTTGATCCTGTCTACGGTGAAGTTTAAGTAACGAGCAAGATCGCCTAGCTCATCGTGGGAATGGAGGGCGATCTCTTTGGTGAGATATCCTTCGGCAATGTCTTTCAGGACTGTCATGGTAGAGGTGATGGGGCGGCTTATGGAACGGGCGGTAAGGATGATGCCTGCGGACATAAAAACCATGATCAAAACCCCGATGATAAGGCATATCCTAAGCATACTGTAGATCGGCGCCATGACGGTGTTGCGGGAAACGCTGACTACTAAGGTCCAGGGATTAGGAGAACGGCCCACCGTAAAGGGGACGGCGTAGTACTGGATGACCGTGTCGGATTGAGCGGGGCGGTAGGAGAAGGAGGCGGCTGTTCCTGTAGAAACCGCCTTAATCATAGTATCGATGAAGGGGCCGAAGGTGTCGGTTTCTGTTTCCTTCATGTTCTTTCCTAGCCTTTCTGCGTCTGGGTGCGCGGCAATGATACCCCCTGAGCTGAACAGAAACGCATTACCGTCACCGAAGGGTTTAACCTTGCTAACCATAGTCTGCAGCATTGATACGTCAAACGCCGTGCCGACAACGCCGATAGTTACGCTGGTATCGGGATCTCGCACTGCGACCCCCATATTGGCAACTAACCTCATTCCCAAGTTCGAGGGATTCACCGCCGGATCAAGCATATATTCTTTATCATCCTTCAATACTTGCATGATCAAAGGCCAACCAAAACCCGGTATAGGGCTTAGTACCGGGTTGCCGTTAATAAGGTTCCATAGGGGTACGTACCGTCCGGTCTCATCGGTTCCAGGGGTATTGGCGAACTGTGCGTCCATGCCGTCAAGTCCATCGGACGACCAGTTGGCATATACACTAAAAGAATTTTCTTCAGGCTTTGAAAGGACTACCCATTTCATCATCCAATTGAAGTAGTCCCGGCGCTGATCCGCCGGTATTTCTTTATAACCTTGCATTGCGTAAGCGAGGGTTCTCGCCATATCTATGTATTCGTTGATCCAATTCCTTATTTCTTCACTGCTTTCTCTGGCAATGCTTTGCGCCTCCTCCTCTGCTAGGCGACTGATTTCCCGCTGAGATAGGCTAAGGGTAATACCGGCAAGTAAGCCGATACCGACAAGGTTGATACTACTGATGATCAGCACCAGCTTCATACCGATTTTCATACTGCACTCCTTTTAGAGCAAAAACTTTGTAGGATAAGGTACCAGCTTCTTATGTTTACCGGTACGTATTCAGATAAAAGCAAGGGGGGGGATAAGAACAGAATAAGACCTCATCATATAATACTCCAAATGACATTATAGACTTTAGGAAATGATATACTATAAGCGTGCCTGTTGTCTAGTACTTTTGCACTTTTTGAATGAGCTGGCTAGCTTTGCTTTGAAGCTAGCCGCTTACCACAGCTTACTCTATTTCAGTCAACCTTGAACCGGGACACTTCAGCTATAAGCCGCTCTATCTGCTTCTTGTTCTCCAAGCTTATGTCATTGATCCGGTTCACCGCCGTATCTATCTGTTCTGCGCCGGATGCTATCTCCTGCATCCCATCCCCTATCTCTGCGGTGATCCCCTCAAGGGTTTTACTTTCCTTTATTACCTCATGACTGCCGCCACGTATCCCTTGGGCACTCCCTTTCACCTCCCCGGTGATCTCGTTCAGACTCCCTATGGACTCAAGGATGGCTTTGCTCCCTATGCCCTGCTCTTCCATGGCGCTGCGGACATCCGCCTCCTGATCCGTTACGGTCTTCACCTCGGCGCTTATGGCCTCAAAGTTTCGCAGCACCGCTCCGGTGGAGGAGGTGATCTTGTCTATGGAGCTTTTTATCTTCTTCAAGACATCGCTTATGGTCTTTGACTGCTCCGAAGAGGACTCAGCGAGCTTTCTGATCTCATCGGCCACCACCGCAAAGCCTTTCCCCGCCTCCCCTGCATGAGCCGCTTCTATGGCGGCGTTCATGCTTAACAGGTTCGTCTGGCTTGCGATATTTTCCATTACCGCGTTGATCTCCAGGAGCCCTTCTGACTCCCGGGCTATCTCCTGAATATCGCTCGACACTTCCTGCAAACTATTCCGCCCCACTTCAGAGGCCCGGGCCAGCCTGCTTACATTTTCCTCGTTCCCGACCAGGGTTTGGGTAACGCTCTGAATGTTTGCAAGCATCTGCTCCACCGCCGAGGAGGATTGGTTTACACAGTCGCTTTGTTTCTGAATCTGATCGTTTATACGGTCAATATGATCCACAAGCTGTTCCATGATGGCATTAGTATCCTTGACGCTTGCCCCCTGCCGGTTGGTCTGATCCTTGATGTTTTGGATGTTGGCGGTAATTTCGTTAATGGCGGCGGCGGTTTTGGTCATGTTGCCGGCAAGGCCGGCGCCGGTTTCCGAAAGCGCGTCCGCATCTTTCCGTATGGACAGAACAAGGCCCTTGATTTTGTCTACGGTGAAGTTTAAGTAACGGGCAAGATCGCCCACCTCGTCGCGGGAATGTACGGCGATCTCCCTTGTGAGATCCCCCTCGGCAATGTCTTTCAGGACCGTCATGGTATGGGCGATGGGGCGGCTGACGGAACGGGCCGTAAAAACCACGCCCGCTGACATGAGGATAATCGTGGCAATACCGATGATGCCGGCAATAATCATCATCCGGTAGACCGGCGCCATGATGGTGTTGCGGGAAACCCCCACAACCAGGGTCCATGGCTGAGGAATATCACCAATGCTAAATGGCACGGCATAATACTGCACGACCGTGTCCGATTGGGGGCTCCGGTACGCAAAAGAAGCGGAAGTTCCTTTGGTAACGGCATCAACCATGGTATTAAGGAAGGGGCCGAAGGTGCCGGTTTCGCTTTCCCGCATGTTCTTACCCAGCCGTTCCGGGTCCGTATGAGCGGCGACAATACCCCCGGAGCTGAATACAAAGGCATGGCCATCGCCGAAGGGTTTAGTCTCATTCACCATAGATTGTATGGCGGACAATACTATAGTAGCTCCCGCCACCCCTATCAAAGCGCCGGTTTCCTTATCCTTTACCGGAGCGCCCATATTGGCATATAACAAGCTTCCATCCGGTAATGGAACGGGGTACTCTGCGGGATCAAGCATATACTCCATTCTCGTATTGGGCATTTGCATAACCAGGTCCCAGCTAAAACCCGGCACAGGATCTACCTGAAATGCGCCGTTACTCATGGTCCATGAAGGTATAAAGCGCCCGGTCTCATCGTTTCCCGGAGTATTGGCATAGGTCTCGTCCAGGCCGTCCAGGGCCATTGGCGCCCAGTTGGCATACACGCCCAGCAGTCTGGGATTTGAGGAAAGGACCTGCCGCATCGCCATATTGAAATGGTCCCGCCGTTGTTCGACCGGTATGTCTTGATAGCCTTCCATGATCTGAGCCAGGGTTCTTGTCGCGCTTATATACCGCTCAAACCATTTGCTTATGTTCTCCCCGCTTTCCCGGGCAATGCTTTGCGCCTCCTCCTCTGCCAGGCGGCTGATTTCCCGCTGTGATAGGGTAAGGGTAATACCGGCAAGCAAGCTGATACCGGCAAGGTTGAAAATGCTGATGATAAGCACCAGCTTCATACCGATTTTCATACGACATTCCTTTTTAAGAGCGAAGCGTAACAAACTGCTAGACCCAAGCCCCATGATACCAGATATAGGTTTGGCCTTACAAGGACCGCGCTTCCAACGCCCAGGACTCCCGCCGTGTGCCCCGCAAGCCCTCAAAAAGCCTTTTCGTTATCCGCCGTCCCGTGCCCCGCTATAGCATTTTTTGAATTCGGAATTGCTGTGGTAAGCACCAGGCAGTAGCGTTTTTTGCCTGCCCTGAGTACCAGTTCCCCCCGGGCGTCCAGGCGGCTCGCGGTAATGAGGGCATTTACATCAGGGACCGCTTCAAGAACGCCGCCGGCTTTGGACACAAAGGCGCCGCCTTGCTGGACAAGGCGCCGGGCCTCGCTCTTGGAAGAGGCCAGGCCCGCATCGGCAAAGAGATCCGCAACATTGTAACCTGCCTCAAAGCGCGCCCGGGGAAATTCCGCTTTAGGCATAGCCGACCTGTCCCCGCCTTCGCCGCCAAAAGCGGCCCTGGCGCCGGAAAAGGCCAGATCGGCCTTTTCCTTTCCGTGGATAAGGGAAGTAACTTCCCAGGCCAGGCGCTCCTTGGCCTCGTTGGGATTCCTCCCCGCCCCGGTAAGGGCTTCGCACTCCCCAACAGGGAGGAAGGTGAACATAAGGAGGAAACGGCGTGTATCGGCGTCCTGGACATTCCGCCAGTACTGGAAAAATTCATAAGGCGAAGTAAGGGCGGGATCAAGGAAGACGGCGCCTTTTTCAGTTTTGCCCATCTTTTTGCCGTCCGCAGTGGTCACCAGGGGGAAGGTTATGCCGTAGACCTCAGCGCCTTCGACCCGGCGGATAAGCTCCGCTCCGGCAACAATGTTCCCCCACTGATCGTCGCCCCCGATTTGGAGGCGGCAGCCGTAACGGCGGTAGAGTTCGAGAAAATCGTAGCTTTGAAGGAGCTGGTAGTTGAATTCAACAAACGAGAGCCCTGTCTCCAGGCGGATCTTGTAGGACTCGAAACTGAGCATGCGGTTCACGGAAAAATGGCTGCCGATTTCCCGCAAAAAATCAATGTAGTTAAGGCCGGCAAGCCAGTCCTTGTTGTTGACGCTCCTGGCTGTATCGCCGTCGAAGGAGACGAACCGGTCCAGCTGGGCCCTGATGGCTTCGGTGTTTTTGTCCAGTTCTTCGTAACTTAACATTTTCCGCATCTCCGACTTGCCCGAAGGATCGCCGATGCGGGCAGTCCCGCCGCCCAGGAGGGCAAGGCCCTTGTGCCCGGCTGCCTGGAGGTGCCGGAAAGCGAAGTACGGAACCATGTGGCCTATGTGCAGGCTCCCGCCGGTAGGGTCAGTACCTTCATAAAACGTCACCGGTCCCTGGTCCATAAGACGGGAAAGCCCTTCGGTATCGGTGCATTGGGAAAAAAACCCCCTGGCCTTCAAATTCTCTAGCGCCGGATTCATAAACAGCTTCCTTAAAATAATATCAAATGAGCATACCACAACGGCTTAAACTATAAAACCCTTTTACTCTTTGCTTTTTTGTTTTTCGTGGAATACGCAGGACGGAAACGGAACAGCAGACGGGAAACGGGGGCGTCTGCCCCTCACTGTCAACAAGTTAAGAAACAAGAGCGGTGAACGTCCTGGGGTATTTCAAGGGGTTACCGCCGGGAGCCGGATACAGATACGCATTCAAAACAATCCCGGAAAGAAGATATACCTGGGGCCCGATGGGGCCGATTTACCGCGGATAAAAGTACAGGCGGACGCGGGCGGTATGGGAACCATCTATCCCGCGGGCGAGCAGGAAATTTAAGGACATACAGGATATATCATGTACCCAGTATAGCAGCCGGGGGGTTCCGTTGGAATTCCCCGGCTCTTTTTTGTCTTTAGGGTCTGGCCTTCACGGTACAACCGGTCTGAAGCGGGCCGGTGCTCTCCCGCCGAATCGGGGACTTCTTTTACAGCCCCAGACTCTATATAACGAAAACCGCAGGACAGGTTTTGCCCTCAGGAGTCAAAGCGCCGTCCATCCCGGGCCCGTAAAAGGAGTATGAATACTGTCTTTGCCCTGGCCCTGGAATGCCTTTTTCCATCACGCTGCGTAGTATGCGGGACCATGCTTGCGGATAGGAAAAGCGCCTGGTACAGCCTCTGCGGCAACTGCCGCCGGGCTTTCATCCTTGAGCAGGAAGAACGCTGCGGGCTCTGCGGGCGGCCCCTTATTTCCGAAACCGAATTCTGCCTCCCCTGTAGGGGCGCCGCAGGGGAAGCGCCTTCCTATGACCGGCTCGTTTCCCTTTTTCCCTATACCGGGATCTACCACAGGCTTCTGGGAGCTTTCAAATTCGGGAAATCCCCGGGAGCAGGGCGTTTCCTGGCTGAAAAACTGAACGAGGCAGTGGATATCCTCAGGCCTGAAACCTCAGGGGAAAGCGCCCTGGTTCCTGTTCCTCCCAGGCCAGGGAAGATACGGAAAAACGGCTGGGATCAGATCGAACATCTTGCAAGGATACTAGAACGGGAAAAGAATACCGCGCTTCCTGTCCGGCGCTGTCTTAGAAGGTCAACCTCGGAAACCCAGAAAAAACTGGACAGGGAAAAGCGCCTTGCTAACCTGAAAGGCCGCATCAGCGCCAGGGGAAAAGTCCCGGAAACCGCAGTGCTCTTTGATGATGTTATCACTACCGGGTCCACCATGGAGGCCTGCGCCAGGGCCCTCAAGGCCGCAGGAACCGGCAGGGTTTACGGGATCTGTCTCTTTTACGATTAAGGGAACCTCCGGAAACCCCGGTTGGTTCCCTGTCCAGGGGCCAGGCTCCTAACGGATAAGCCAGGCAGTGAGGTAGAGAAGGTAGATGTGGGCGGGGTAAAAAATGTAGAAAAAGTATTTGTTTCCAGAACCCCGTTTTCCGTTGTAGAGGATCATGGGGATAACCGCGAGCACCATAAGCCACTGGAAATCCAGGCTCCCCGGTTCCCTCCTGAACCAGGAAACGGCGCTGATAACGAGTACCGCCCCGGCTTGGGCGAACCGGTATTTTCGGAGCAGGTAAAAGAGCAGGCCCATGAAAACCATAATGATCCCGCCTTCGGCGGTAACAGGGTTGGGGAAGAAGACCAGTACCATAAAGGCGGTCCGGTTTTCCGTTGCCAGGGCTGCCAGGAACGCCGCCCCGATGAGCAGAGGCAGGAACATCCCTCCCAGTGCAAGGGTTATGGCGGACGTCTTTTTTTCCCGTATACCCTGGCGGAAAAGATCGACGGCTCCCATGTAAAAGGCCGCCAGCAGCAAGGTGCTGAAGATATTGTTGATCAGCGCCACTTCCTCCAAAGGCATCAGGAAGCTCAAGACTTGGTTCATCACCGACATGAACAAAAACCCGGCAAGCATTTGCAACAGATATCGCGCTTTATTCCGGGTGTAATAAAAACCTTCGGCGCAGAGGAAGACAAACATAAGCGCCACGGGCCTGCCGAACCAGCTAAGCCACTCCGGCGCCCCATGGGCGATGAACATCTGATGGATGTGATCCAGCGTCATCAGGACCAGGCCGATACTTTTTATGCTGCTGCCGCTTAAACCGGGCCGCTCAAGACCTTTGAAGGGCGGAATTTCTGTTTCTGTGGTTTCCATACTATATAATCCAGTATAAATCGACAGGGATAAAAATGCAAATTTCCGCCTGTTAAGGACCGTAATACTTTTTAGCTCCCCTGAATATGGCCGCGATGTTTTCCGCCGGGACATCCTGCTGTATACAGTGAGCCGGAGAAAGGATATAGCCCTCGTTTCCCATAACGGAAAGGATGCGTTTTACTTCAGCCTTAACTTCCTCCGCGGAACGGCGGGGAAGGAGATCCTGGGTATCTATGCCTCCCCAGAAGGCCAGAACAGCGCCGTA
>JAITLF010000197.1 GCA_031278025.1 Treponema sp. | reverse complement strand
AAAGTCCGCGACTTCCCCCTCCTCATAGTCATCGTACCTCACGTTAAAAATCCTCCCCCTGATGATAATTATCCGAAAGTACCTGGCGGCCGGAATTGATAATCTCGGTGATGCAGTCTAATGCCTGGACGGCGTCCTGCTGTTCAATCAGGTCTACCAGGCGGTTAAACCTGGTTATCCTTTCCTGTTTGGGAACCCGCCGGTATACGGCAATCATCAGGGGGACATAGATGACTTTGTACGCCTCAATGTTGAGGGGGTAAATGATATTCCCCGAAGCGATGGAGAGGAGGTGATAGAATTCGTGGGTCGCCTCGCTTAACGCTTCAATTTCGTCCAGGCCGGATAGAATTTCAACCTGTTTACGCAGATTGGCGATGTCCCGCGCTGTTCTCCGTTTCGCGGCCAGCACGGTGATATGCCGTTCAATGCAGGTCCGCACTTCATATATGGAATCCGTGGTAACAGGATCAAAACGACCGCCTGAATATTTAAGCAGGACTTCCAGGGTTTCAATCTTTCCCCGTATCTTATAGTCCGCCACAAAGGCGCCTTTCCGGGGAAGGACTTCGACAAAGCCCCACCGCATAAGTTCCATCATACCGCCGTTTATCACCGCCCGGCTGACTCCCATCTTCTTTGCCAACTCCCGTTCATTGGGCAACCGTTCTCCCACCGCCCATTTCCCCGAAAGTATGCTGTCGGTTATTTCCTTGATAAAGAGGTCCTTCAGTGAAAGAGATATACCCCTCGCCATGATTGACTGTATTATATACCATCTGGCAGGGTGCGAAAAGATATCGCTGAATCCCCGGAGGCGAAAAACTATTGAAATCCGGGGGGCGTTAGGGCGGATAAAAGGAGGATCGATGCTATGCTGGGACCGGTAGTGAACGCGGCGGTAATTGTGGTATGCGGATTGGCCGGATGTTGGTTCATCCGGAATATTCCCGACAGGTTTGAAGATATTATCAAGAAGGGCCTGGGCCTCTCCCTGATTTACATAGGCGTAAAGGGCGCCCTGGAGAATCAGAATGTCCTGCTCCTGGTGGTGAGTATCGCGGCGGGGGCCGCGATAGGGGAAGCAATAGACTTGGATAAATGGATGAACCGCCTGGGGTATTGGACCGAAAGGAAACTCCGCATGAAAGGCGGCGCTTTTGCCAAAGGTTTTGTATCCGCCGGCATCCTTTTCTGTACCGGGTCTATGGCCATAGTCGGCTCTATCCAGAGCGGGCTTTTGGACAGCCATGAGACCCTCTTTGCCAAGTCCGTCATGGACGGCATTTTTTCCCTGATTTTCGCCGGTTCCCTGGGCATAGGCGTGGTCTTTTCGGCGGTTCCGGTGTTGATCTACCAGGGGGGCATAGCCCTGCTTGCCATGCGGCTCCGCGACTTTTTAAGCCCCGATATTATCACGGAGATCTCGGCGACAGGAAGCCTGCTCATCTCCGCCATTGGGTTTAACTTTTTAGGCGCCGCAGAGATTAAGGTGGCGAATTTGATCCCCGCAGTCTTTATTCCGGCGATATATCTTTCGGCAATGAAGCTGTTCATGGCATAAGACGGGGGCGCCGTCTCCGTAACGCCCCCTAGACCCTCCTCAAAAGTTAGAGCGGTTTAGCCGGGGAAATACCGCTTCAGCAGTCCTCGGAAACCGGCGCCGTGGCGGGCTTCATCCCGGGCCATTTCGTGAACCGTGTCGTGAATGGCATCATAGCCCCGTTCTTTGGACCGCTTGGCCAGGTCGGTCTTACCGGCGCAGGCACCGTGTTCGGCCTCGGCCCGGAGCTTCAGGTTGGTCTTGGTGCAGTTGGTAATGCACTCGCCCAGAAGTTCCGCAAATTTCGCGGCGTGCTCGGCTTCCTCAAAAGCGTAGCGCTTGTAGGCTTCCGCGATTTCAGGATAGCCTTCCCTTTCGGCGACCCGGCTCATGGCCAGGTACATGCCGACTTCGGTACATTCGCCGTTGAAGTTCATGCGGAGGTCCGCCAGGATGTCCTCTTCTACGCCTTTGGCAACGCCAACGACATGTTCCGCAGCCCAGCCGGTATCGCCGGACTGTTCGATGAATTTGGAGGCCGGAGCCTTGCACTGGGGACAGAATTCGGGGGGATTGTCCCCGGTGTGGGCATAACCACAAACGGAACAAACAAATTTCTTCATAAAAACTCTCCTTGATCATGAAAGATAAATTTAATTATAGCGGCACAGGCCGCTCAATTACAAAACACTTCGGGGCCCCGCCGTTTCAGGCGGAACCTGAGCCTCCGCCGCGCATTCACCGCAGAGCCCGTAGTACACGGTCTTCCGGTAATCAATGACGAAGCCGCCGGGCAAACTGCCGGCCTCCGCAGCCTGGGCGCCGTCCCCTTCGGGGGGGCAGGGAAGGTCCGATACCTTACCGCACCGGCAGCAAATCAGGTGGGGATGGGGGCTGACCCGGCCATCAAACCGTTCCTCGCCGCCCACCGTGCCGACGGAAACAACGGCCCCCTCTTCCAGGAACACGTTGATATTACGGTACACGGTTCCCAGGGAAAGCGAGGGGATAGACGGCTTGAGGGTATCGTAAATCCATTGGGCGCCGGGATGGGAATACGTAGACTGTATGGCCTTTAAGACGGCATCCCGCTTCTTGCTGTGTTTTCGTCCCATTCCGGGTTCTCCTTCAGGGTCCTGTTCCTGGATCGTTCCGCTCACGGCCCGCGTACCGGGCTAATTTCTTGACGGACTAACTAATAATGATAATCATTATTAGTTTGAATATACGTAAGCGGAGGGAGAAATGCAAGAAGAATCTTACGCAGGGCGGGCGCAGTACCCTGTTCCCGGACGCGCATCTTCCGGCGTTGCGGGACTCCGGTTCCCTGATCGCGGGCCTGTCTCCGCGCGCCGCAAACCGGGGTTTTTTGATCAGAAACCCGGGTTTTCTGATCGCAAAACTATTTTTGCGCTGCGGAAAACCGTTTTTGCGCCGCGCAAACTTGGGTTTCTTGAACGCAAACCGCCCTCGCAAAAAGGCCGCAGGCCCCCGCAGGCCCCCGCAGGCCCTGTCCGCCGTTCGCGGATGCGCCGCCGGAAGTTCCAAAGGAGGCCGGGAAGTTCCAGGGGAAGGACGGATGGGTACGGGAAACGACGCGCCGACTGGCCGGCTGTTGCAACATCAAACCGGCCCTGGTATTATTTGCGAAATCAGGCGGCTAAAGCGGTTTCAAATGGCATTTTGCCATCATCTATGCCGGGAATACGCCGAGTTGGTTGCGGATTGTTTTCAATTTCGGTTATGTGTGTTAGGGAGTTTTATGCAGTCATTAGGTATTAATATTGGGTCTACAAGCTTGAAGATGGTTTTGGCCGATACCGGATGTTTGGCCGGGGGTTCCCCGGTTGTTTGGAGCGCGGCGATCCCCCACGAAGGGGATTTTCCTCAGGCAGTGCGGAAACTCCTGGCGGAAGGGCGGATTCCTCCGGGGATTCCCGCCCTGGTAACCGGCAACGAAGGCCGGTTCATGTTCGAGACTGCGGGTACCGTGGAGCCTTTGTGCGTAGAAGCCGCCCTGAGATCCCTGGGCCTTCAAGCCGATGCCGTGGTGAGCATGGGCGGGGAGGACCTGATAGTCTATTCCCTGGACGCCCAGGGGAAGATCGTCAACAATTTTTCCGGGAACAAGTGCGCTTCCGGGACCGGGGAGTTTCTGAAGCAGCAGCTTGCCCGCATGGACATGACGGTGGACGACATCGGCAAGGTGCCTGATACCGCCACGGTGTACCCCTTGTCTACCCGCTGTTCGGTGTTCATGAAGAGCGACTGCACCCACCGGCTCAACAAGCGGGAGGCCACAAAAGACGACATCGTCCTTTCCCTTTCGGACGTGATGGCCGTCAAGGTTGTTGATTTCCTCAACCGGGCCAAAATTTCGAGCGGCCGGGTGGTCCTGACCGGGGGCATAACCTTGAACCGGCATATCGTCCGGTTTATCCGGGAAAAGGCCCCGGAGATCGATTTTATCATTCCGGAAACCGCGCCGGTCTTTGAGGCCCTGGGAGCGGCGGTCATGGCCCTCGAATCCGGAAGCCCCCTCCCCCGTGCGGACAAGCTGCTGCGCCCTAACGCCGTGCGCTTTGGGGCCCTGGGGGCCTTGCGGGACTGGCAGGATAAGGTGCGGTTCTTTGAAGCGAAAGAAGGGGCGGTCAAAGCCGGCAGAAAGTACATCCTGGGGGTGGACGGCGGGTCTACCACCACCAAAGCCTGCCTGGTGGATGCCGAAACCGGCGAGATTGTGGCAAGCCATTACGGCAGAACCCACGGGGACCCGGTCAAGGCCCTCAAGGAGTGTCTGAGGATCATCCGGGACAAGGTGATCGCCGGTACCGGGGACAAGAAGGTGAACATCTCCCTGGTGGCCACCACCGGGTCTTCCCGTGAAATCCTTGGGGTGTTCCTGGAAACCCCCGGCGTTTACAACGAGATCATCGCCCATTCGGTGGGAACCACTTACTTTGACCCGGAGGTGGAAACCATCTTCGAGATAGGGGGCCAGGACGCCAAATACGTGCTGCTAAAAAACGGGGTCCCCATAGACTACGCCATGAACGAGGCGTGTTCCGCCGGGACCGGTTCTTTCCTGGAGGAGTCCGCCGCCGGGGATCTTTCGATACATAGCGCCAGGGACATAGGGCCTGTCGCCCTTCATTCCGACGCCCCCCTCAAATTCGGGGAGCACTGTTCGGCCTTCATCAATTCGGATATACGCAAGGCGGTCCAGCAGGGGGCAACCAAGGAGAACATCACCGCCGGGATCGTCTGTTCGATTGTGGCGAACTATCTTAACCGGGTGGTGGGGAACCGCACGATAGGGGGGAAGATTTTCCTCCAGGGCGGGGTAGCCAAGAACCCGGCGGTGCCGCTGGCCTTCGCCATGATGCTGGACAAGGAAATCCTCGTGCCGCCCGCGCCGGAACTCATGGGCTGCTTTGGGGTGGCCCTTTTGGCCAGGCGCAAACAGATCGGCGGGCTTTTGAGCGAAAAGGCCGTGGACATAGACGATCTGCTGGCGCGGGAGATCGGGTACGAGCGGGTCTTCAAGTGCCAGTCCTGCAACAACTACTGCCCCATCCAGGTCCTCAACGTGAACAGCCACAAGTACATGTTCGGAGGCCGGTGCAACAAGTACACCAACATGCGTAAAAAGGCGGCGGGTTCCGGGTCCCAAAGTGCGCCGGTTCTTGATTATGTGGAAAGGCGGCAGCAGCTGCTCTTTGAAGACTTCGTTCCCCCGGAGGGGGAGTTTATCCCCCGGCGGCCCTACACCGTGGGGATACCCCGCGCCTTTTCCGTCCATACCCTGTACCCCCTCTACGCCTGGTTTTTCCACGAACTGGGGATAAAAACCCTGCTCTCCACCGAGGTGGTTCACGCGGGAGTGGCCCGCGCGGAATCCACCTACTGCTTCCCGGCGGAAATCGCCCACGGGGCGGTGCAGGACTGCCTGGACAAGGGCGTGGACTACGTGCTGCTGCCCCATTTCCGGGATATGCCGAGCTATGAAAATGAGGTGCACGCCAACTTCTGCCCCATTACTCAGAGTCTTCCCTATTATATCGAGAAGGCGTTCCCTGACATCGACAAGAAGCGGTTCCTCCCCCTGGTGGTGAGTTTCAAATTCGGGGAAGGAAAGGCCCTGGAGCTTTTCCAGGTGATGGCCGAACGGCTGGGCATAAGCGCCCCGGAAACCCAGGGGGCTTTCACGAAAGCCATGAAGATGCAGGCGGCCTATTTCAGCGCCGTCAAAAACCTGGGGGAAGAAGCCCTTGCGGAAGCCCGGAAGTCGGGCCGCCCGGTGATCGCCCTCCTGGGCCGGCCCTACAACGCCTTCACCGCCGAGGCCAACATGGGGATACCCCGGAAATTCACCACCCGCGGCTATTCGATCATCCCCTTCGACATTCTTCCCTTCGCGGAAGAAGCGATCTTCCCCAACATGTACTGGTACTACGGCCAGCAGGACGTAAAGTCCGCGGCCCTGCTTAAAAACGAAGACACTATCTACGTTACCTACATCACGAATTTTTCCTGCGCGCCGGATTCGTTCATCCTTCATTACATCAAGTGGATCATGGGGCAGAAGCCCTTCCTGGTTCTGGAACTGGATTCCCACTCCGCAGACGCCGGGGTGGATACCCGTGTGGAAGCCTTTCTGGACATCATAGACGGCTACCGGGCCAAAAAGACGGAACTTGAAAATGAGCGGTACAACAACGGCTGGCGTTTTGTGGCGGAAAAGATACCCGGCTCTTCTTCCTTTAACCTGCGGGTGGATAACGACAAGACCGGCGAGAAGGTTCCCCTTGTGGGCAATACGCGGGTAAAGGTGCTCCTCTCCAACATGGGGGCCATTTCCACCGAATATATAGGGGCTGCGGTGCGGCGGCTGGGCATCAACGCCGAAGCGCTGCCGGTGGCCACGGCCAAGACCATACAGGTTGCCCGTTCCCACGCTTCCGGAAAGGAGTGCGTCCCAAGCCACCTGCTTCTGGGAAGCGTCCTTCAGTTCTTTTCCAGCAAAAAGTACCGTAAGGACGAGCTTTACCTCGTCTTTGTGCCAATCACCTCAGGCCCCTGCAGGACCGGCCAGTATTATGTCTTTTACGAGAACCTTTTTCGGGACCTGCGTCTTGAGAATGTGGTGGTCATGATCCTTTCGGCGGACAACTCCTACGGGGAGCTGGGTCCCGGCTTTGTCCGGGCCATGTGGAAGGGGCTGGTGCTGTCCGATTACCTCAAGGACATTCAGACCGCCATCAAGGCGCTGGCCGCCGACCCGGTTAAGGCCCAGGCGGATTTTGAAACCTCCTGGCGGAGGGTCATGACCGCGGTGGAACACAATCCCCGCCGTATCTGGAAGGAGCTGAAGCGGGTTGCCGGGGACGTGAAGAAAATCTCCTTCAAGCGCCGCCTTGTGGACTGCCCGAAGGTGCTCGTCGTGGGGGAAATCTACGTGCGCCGGGACGACTTTGCCGTCGGGGAACTGACGGACCTGATGAGCGAGCGGGGCATCGTGGTGAAGGTGGCGGGCATCTCGGAGTGGATACACTACCTGGACTTTGTCCGCGAGTATTCCTACAAGAAACTCCTCAATTTACGGAAGAAGGGAACCCGCCTCTTCTCGAAGCCCTGGAGGGACCTGCGCAAGCTGGAAATCGAAGAATGGTGGAAACATTCGGTAGAAAAGAAGGTCCTGGGGATTCTGGAACCCACGGGCCTCATCCCCAAGACCCCCCACGACATGCACGAGATCATGGAAAACGCCCAAAGGTACTTCGTGAACCTGGAGCTTAACTCGGAGATCGCGGTTTCAAGCGGCGCCGCCGCCACCGCCATGGAGCAGGGCTACTCAGGCATCGTGAACATCAGCCCCTTCGCCTGTCTTATAGGCCGGGTCATCGAGGGCCTCTTTGCCCCCTGGGCGCGGGAACGCAACTACCCCATCCTGTCGGTAGAGGTGGACGGCAACCTGCTCCCGCCGAACATCGTGAACAAGCTCAACATCTTCATGGTCAACGTCCTGCGCTTTAAGGGCGGCGGCGATCTTTCCAGCCTGGTGGACGAGGCCGGGAACCGCCGCGCCGGCCTTGATTCAGGCGAAGATTCCGGGGAGGCGATCGCGGCGGGGCGGGAGCTTGCGGGCGCCGGCCCCGTTGGGGCCTGAGGGCGCCTTTGCTATCAATAACAGGCGCCTTTGCGATCGGTACGGGAGCCTGGGAAAGCGCTGCAGCCGGCTGGAAAAGTTCTACAGCCGGCTGTAAAAGTTTTATAACCGGTTAGAAAAGTTTTATAACCGGTTAAAAAAGTTTTATAACCGGCTGTAAAAGTTTTACCGCCCCCTGTAAAAGTTTTCCAACCGGTTAAAAAAGTTTTATAACCGGTTATAAAGGGTTTACCGCCCCCTGTAAGGCCCCGCAGCCGGTTGGAAAACCGTTATAACCGGTTAAAAAAGTTTTATAACCGGTTGGAAAAGTTTTACCGCCCCCTGTAAAAGTTTTATAACCGGCTGGAAAAGTTTTATAACCGGTTAAAAAAGTTTTATAACCGGTTAAAAAAGTTTTATAACCGGCTGTAAAAGTTTTACCGCCGCCTGCAAAAGTCGTACAGCCGGCTGGAAACGGTTCGGCGGCTCCTGTGGCCGGCGGAGGAGCCGGGGGTACGGCGCATTCGTTGGCCCTGAATGCCCCCGTGTTGACAGCGGGAGACTTTCCCCCCCTATAATACGGTAAATATGCGAATAAATAGAAAACTGCGGTGGGCCCTGGTCCTTTCCGGGGGAGGGGCCAAAGGGCTGGTCCATATAGGGGTCATCAAGGCCCTGCAGGAAAAGGGGTATCCTGAGCCTTCCCTGATTGTGGGGACTTCTATGGGGGCTATCGTGGGCGGGCTCTACGCTTCGGGGATGCCCGTGGCTGAACTGGCCCGGTTTACGCTTGAGGAATTCGACATAACCCAGTACCTGGACAGCTTTGTATTCAAGCTGAACGGGCCGGTGGGGAAGATCCTTCAGGCGGGGCAGCTTATCGGGGCGCTGGCCGGGAAGCCGGGGATGGATTCGGGGAACCAGGTGCTGGCCTTGATTGAAAAGCTTTTGGGGTACAAGAGCTTCGAGGAAGCCCGCATCCCCTTCCGGTGCAACGCGGTGGACCTTATTTCCGGGGAAGAAATCGTGTTCCGGTCCGGCAGCCTTGCACGGGCCATACGGGCGTCTATGTCCTTTCCCATCTTTTTTGAGCCGCTGCAAGAGGGGGCGATGCTCCTGGTAGACGGCGGGCTGGCGGACAACATGCCGGTCCGCATCGCCGGGGAAGAAGGCTTCCGGCATATCCTGGCCGTTGAAGCCGGGTCCTTCAAAACCAAGCCCACCCATCAGTTTGATACGGCCCCGAAAATTGTGTACCGTTCCCTGGAAGTAGCCCTCAATCTGATGCGTAATCAGGCCGGCAAGGATCATCCCGCCCTGGTCATTAAAGCCGCCTGCGGCGATGCCACGGCGCTTTCGTTTGAAAGAAAACGGGAACTGGTCGCCCAGGGCGGGCAGGCGGTCCGGGAAAACGAACAGAACCTGGCGGCCTTCTTCGGTTCCGGCCCGCGGGCGTTTATGGCAAGGCGGCGTTACCGGCAATCCGGCGCGGCAGGTTAATACCCGCGTCCGGGGGAGGTTCCTATGCAGCGGCTGAATAAGAGTATCGCGGCCCTGGTTACGGCCTATGGTTCCCAGGGGCTGGTGAATTCGTCCCGGGGCGATAATCTTCCCAGCAAGGAGAGTATTGAGGACATCTTGCGGGGCCTGAGCGAACTCATGTTCCCCGGATTCCGGGAAAACGCGGGGTTGGACCGGGACAACCTCAAGCTCATCACCGGAGAGCGGGTCCACCACATAGCGCGGGAACTCATACGGGAAGTGGAAAAGAGCATCGTCTTTTCGGTGCGGCAAGGGGTTTTTTCCTGCGGAAACGACGGCTGCCACGCGGCGGCGGAACTCATCGTGGACGACTTCTTCGACGAGCTTCCCGCCATACGCCGCGCCCTGATCCTGGATATGAAAGCCGCCTTTCGGGGCGACCCGGCTGCCAAGAGCGACGCGGAGGTGATCCTCTCCTATCCGGGGTTCGAGGCCATCATGGCCCACCGGCTGGCGCATTTCTTCTGGAAATGCCAGGTCCCCCTCATCCCCCGCATGATGAGCGAGCTGGTCCACAGCCGCACGGGCATTGATATACATCCGGGTGCGGAAATCGGCGGGTCCTTCTTCATCGATCACGGGACCGGGGTGGTCATCGGGGAAACCACGATCATCGGCAGGGATGTCAAGCTCTATCAGGGGGTAACCCTGGGGGCGCTTTCGGTCAAGAAGGAACTTGCCGACAAGAAGCGCCATCCCACCATAGAGGATAACGTTACGATTTATTCGGGGGCGACTATCCTGGGGGGCGAGACGGTTATCGGGCGGAATTCCATTATCGGGGGCAACGTGTGGATCACCCGCCCGGTTCCTCCCGACTCAAGGGTATATATCCGCGTGGGAGATCAGGTGATGGAGGCAAAAACGTAGATGGATACGGAAAACAATGTGCCGGAATGCGGCGCGGTAGCGGATAAAAAGTCCGCCTTTGTGGCGGTTGTAGGCCGGCCTTCGGTGGGAAAATCCACCCTGGTCAACACGTTCTGCGGCGCTAAGGTCGCCATCGTGAGCCCGGTCCCCCAGACCACCCGGAACGCCATCAGAGGCATCGTCAACCGTCCGGAAGGGCAGCTTATCTTCGTGGATACGCCGGGCCAGCATATCTCGGAGCGGAAACTGAACAAGCGGCTTATGGAAGTGGCGGGTCGGGCCGTTGGGGAGGCGGAACTCATCCTGTATGTGCTGGACGTTTCCCGGAAACCCGGCCCCGAGGAAGAGGCGGCAACGGAACGCCTGATAAGCTGCACGGAACGCATGGCGGTGGCCATCAACAAAATGGACAAGAGCGGGGTAACGATTGAGCCTGTCCGGGAATTCCTGGGCGCCCGTTTCCCCACTTTGGATGAATCCCGGTATTTCCCTATTTCCGCCCAGAAAAACGAAGGCACCGGCGCGCTTCTTGCCGGTCTTTTCAGCATGGCTTCCAGCGGCCCGCCCTTTTACCCCGACGATTACTACACCGATCAGGGGCTGAATTTCCGCATCGCCGAAATCATCAGGGAGAAGGCCATCAACCGTCTGCACCAGGAACTGCCCCATTCACTCTACGTGGAGGTGGCGGATGCGGAGTTGAAGGACGGGAACTCCCGGCTGTGGGTCCGCGCCTTTATCATCACCGAGCGGGAATCCCAGAAGGGTATGGTGGTGGGCAAACAGGGCGCCATGATCAAGGCCATACGCCAGGCCGCGCAGAAGGACCTTAACCGTATCTTCGACTGGAAGGTGGAACTGGACCTGCGGGTTAAAACCGCCCATGACTGGCGCCACAACGACGCCATCCTGAAGCGGCTTATTGGCCGGTAATCCTGGTTGAGGGCAGCGCCCCGAACTGCGTGTGCGGCTCCCTGGGAGGATTCACGCCAACCCCGCCGCCCGGCGCAGCCGGGCAAGCGTGGACCGGGCTATGTCCCGGGCTTTTTCCGCCCCCCGCTCAAGCAGGGCGTCCAGGGCCGGGATGTCCGACATGATGGCCGTAAACCGTTCCCTCAAGGGGTTAAGCTCCCGGTTCATCACCCGGAAAAGCTCTTCCTTGGCCCCGCCCCAACCCATGCCCCCGGCGCGGTACCGGGCGGCAAGGGCCCGCCGTTCCTCCGGCGCGGCAAAAAGTTTATACAATAGATAAATTTGAGAAGCCTCCGGGTCTTTGGGTTCCTCCACGGCCTGGGAATTGGTAACTATCCGCATGACCAGCTTGCGGAGTTCTTTTTCCGCCGCGAAAAGGGGAATAACATTGCCGTAGCTCTTGCTCATCTTCCGTCCGTCAAGGCCGGGGACCGCCGCCACCTGCTCCTGTATGGACGCCTCCGGCAGCCTGAGGAGTTCCGCCTTATAATTGAAGTTGACAGCCCGGGCTATGTCCTGGGCCATTTCGACATGCTGAACCTGGTCCTTACCCACCGGCACCACCTGCGCGTCAAAGAGCAAAATGTCCGCCGCCATAAGCACCGGGTAGGTGTAAAGCCCCATGTTGATCCCCGCATCCGGATCGTTTTTCTTGTCAACATTGCCCTGAACCGCCGCTTTGTAGGCATGCGCCCGGTTCATCAGCCCCTTGGCGGTAAAAGCCATCAGGAAAGCGGCCAGTTCAAAGGTTTCGGGGACGGCGCTTTGCCGGTAAAAAATCGCCGCATCGGGGTTAAGCCCTGCGGCAAGCCAGCCTGCCGCAACCTGGCGGATATTGGCCGCCAGCGCTTTGGGGTCCTTTATGCTGTTAAGGGCGTGATAATCCGCGATAAAGTACCGGGCGTCGTGTTCCTTTGCCAGCTCCAGGGCCGGCTTGATGGCGCCAAAATAGTTTCCGATGTGGAGAATTCCAGTGGGTTTAATCCCTGTAAGGGCAATCTTCTTCATGATTAAAAAATCTACCCGCAATGGCCGAACCTGTAAAGCCCGGCAAGCAGATCGGGCGCTGGGGCGGGCGCATCAAACATTCTTAGGGATCAGCCGCCACCGGTTCCCTTTGAGCGGCAAATCCCGAAAGGCAATGGGTTTTGACACTGTCCGGCCCCCACCCCCCCTCTGCCTCCCCGGCCAACGGCGCAGCCGCCGGCGCAGCCGCCGGCACGGGTTTTCTGTCTGCTATCGCTCTTTATTTCCTTATATTCCCTTAGTCTCAGGAGGTTTTATATGAAAAACGCGAAACATGCTTTCGTGCTCGGTTTCCTGCTGGCAGTGCTGGCAGGATGTTTCAACCCTATCACCGCTGCGGACCCCACCCCCTCGCAACAACAGGAGGACGACGGCCCCGCGCCCTTTACCGTGGACATCCTGATTGGGGATGACGCGGCGGAGGCCCGCTTCCTTGCCGGGCCTTCCACGGACCAGTTGGGCGGCCTCTACAACTTCGTGCAGCTTGTCGTGCTGAAGGATGATGCCGGCAAGACGGTCCTCTCATCCCAGGAGAAGCGGGATGAAAGCGGGGGGTTTGCGCTCTCGGTAGGCGACTTAACCGTCAATGCAACCTATCACTTCCTCCTCTTGATGGGGTATCAGAAGGCTGAGGGCGATACGCCCACCCTGCTGGCCGCCGGGCTGCGGAAGAAAACCATCGACAAGAGCGGCGGCAAGGTAACCGTAACCATGTGGCCCATTGAGGTGGAAACGGACTTTATCCACCCAACGGGGGGGCTTGCGGTTGAGAAGAAAGATGACTTTGCGGCCGCCAATCTGCCGGGGGCCGGGGCATGGACGGTACGGTGGACCCTCGGCGGGCGGGCGGGCAAGGCCGTGGACGCGCTGCTTGCCGCCCGGCAGGTAGTTTCCCCCGGCGGCGACGCCGCGTTCGATACGGTGGAAGTGAAGAAAATCCCCGCCGCGGGGGGCGATCCGGCAGCGCTGGACGGCGCCGCCGTGGCGGGCAACGTCGTCAGCGCGCCCCTGGGGGATTTGGCTGTGGGAAATTCCGGCTCCGTCTACTTCAACCTGAACTACCGGGCCTTCAACCTGCCCGGCAATTCCCTGTGGATAATCCGCAACGGGGTGAACGACAGCCCCCAGGACGGGAACACGAACTGGAACGGCGCGGTGAACTTTACCGTGGTGAAGGCGGCCGGCGGCGGCGGCACGGGCGGCGGCACCGGGGGCGGCACGGAAGATCCCCTGGACCTGGACCTGACCGGTTATATTACGGCGCCTAAAACGGGCGAAATACCACCGAACCCACCGGTCTTTGATGCGTCGTGGTACACGGGGCTGGTTTCCTGGGATAATAGCATTGTGGCGGGGGTCTCCTCTTTTGCCGCTAATACGATATACACGGCCACGGTTACGCTGACGGCGAAGACTGGCGGCGGCTTTACCGGCATAGCGGCGAACTCCTTTAGCCACTACGATGCACTATCGGTAACCAACCCGGCGGACCCAGCAACCGTAACCATCGTGTTCCGGGCGACCGCCGCCAGCCTCGCTAATGAAATCCCCTTCGCGAAGGACGCCAGCGTCATAGACACGATAAAGGGGGCGAAGAACGCGGCGTCCCTGACCCTTGAGTTGGAGTGGATCGATACTGAGGAGGTAACGCTTACGGCAAGTTCGGACTTCACCGCGGCGGGGCTGGTCCTTACGCAGGGGAGTACCAGCCCCGCGGACCTGGTCATAGACGGCGGGGGCCGGGAGATAGACCTGACCGGCTCGCCCGCCGCGACGCCCGCCCCCTTAATAACCGTGGGGAGCGGCGTAACGCTGACCTTGCGGAACATCACCTTTAAGGGCCTAACGGAGAATGCCTCCGCAAATGAGCAGAACAACAACGCCCCCGTCATTGCGGTGATTGGCGGAAAGCTGATCCTGGGGGAGGGCGCGGTTATCCGCGGCAATACCGCCGTTGGCGGCAGCGGCGCCGACGGCTACTACTCCTCCAGGGCGTACGGCGGCGCCGGCGGCGCCGGCTACGGCGGCGGCGGCGGCGGCGGCGGCGGCTACATCCACGGCGGCAGCGGCCCCGCCGGCGGCGACGCCACCGATACCAAGGGCGGCAATGGCGGCGACGGCGGCAGCGCCATCAACGGCGGCGGCGGCGGCGGCGGCGGCGGCGGCGGCATAGCCGGGGTGTATGTGGCCGGCGGCATGTTCGTCATGGAGGCCGGCGCCATCAGCGGCAATACCGGCACAGGCGGCTCAGGCGGCAAGAACGGCGGCAACGGCGTCGGCGCCGGCGGCGGCGGCGGCGGCGCCGGCGTAGGCGGGGTGTATGTGACGGGCGGCGGCATATTCGTCATGGAGGCCGGCGCCATCAGCGGCAATACCGGCACAGGCGGCTCAGGCGGCAAGAGCGTGAACGGCTCGGGCGGCGGCGGCGGCGCCGGCGTAGGCGGGGTGTTGGTGAACGGCGGCGCGTTCGTCAGGGAGGCCGGCGCGACTATCAGCGGCAATACCGGCTCAGGCGGCTCAGGCGGCACTGGCACCGGCGGCACTGGCGTCCCCAGCGCCAATGGCGGCAGCGGCCAACAAATATATGCAGGCATGGGCGGCGGCAACGGCGGCAGCGGCTACAACGCGGACAACGGCTCAGGCGGCAAAGGCGGCAGCGGCGGCTGATACAGCCACAGCAACGGCTTCATCCTGCTGGCCGGCGCGGTTTCGGGCGGCGGTACTACCGGCAATTAAGCGGTTCCCCGCCCGCGCCCTTGCGGGCGGGGTTTAGCACGTTGGAAGGCCGGCCTGGCGGCTTCGGACCCAGGTCTGGAAGTTCCAGACCTCATTTCTTGAAGTTCCAGACTTGAGTCTAGAAGTTCCAGACTTGAGTCTAGAACTTCCAGACTTGAGTCTTGAACTTCCAGACTTGAGTCTTGAAGTTCCAGACTTGAGTCTAGAACCTCCAGACTTAAGTCTAGAAGTTCCAGACTTAAGTCTAGAAGTTCCAGACTTGAGTCTAGAAGTTCCAGACTTGAGTCTAGAACCTCCAGACTTGAGTCTAGAAGTTCCAGACTTAAGTCTGGAACTTCTAGACTCAGGTCTGGAACCTCGCGGGGCTCCGCCCCGCTGGGGGACCGGGGTCCGAAGGACCCTGGCCCCCCAGACCCCCCATAAAAAAGGGCGAGGGGATACCCCCGGAAAATTTTCCGGGGGTATCCCCTCGCCCTGTTGATGGGGGGTCTGGGGCGG
>JAITLF010000175.1 GCA_031278025.1 Treponema sp. | reverse complement strand
CGGCCCTTCAAAAACCCAATGCGCGCCGGGGAATGGGCCGTTTTTGCGCTCTCCGGGACGGTTTGGGAATTCACCCGGATAAGGTTACGGCGTTCCATGTCCCGCAGAAGGCTGAGGGCCCCAGAATCAATAAGGTCAACGGTTACGGTCATAAAGTCTCCGTACCTTTGATTATGGCGCAGCTTTGGCGGGTAACGCAAGGGTTCGTGTGGCCGTGGTTAAATCAGGTGATGCCCGGCATCAATAGGAGGTATATATGAACAACATAAAAACCGGGGGCGCGGGAACCCTCATCAAAATCGCGTACCGGAACATTTTACGGAACCGGCGGCGGACCCTTTTCTGCGTCAGCGCGGCGGCCATCGCGGTGTTCTTTACCGTTTTTATGCAAGCCTGGATAGCGGGGATGATGGACAACATTGAGGAGGTGGTCCGGGTTTTTGAAACCGGCCATGTGAGCGCGGCGTCTTCCCAATACGAGGCGGAGAAAGAATATTACCCCGTCTGGTTTCCCCTGGCCGGCGGCCTTCCCGCGGCGGAACTGGAAGCCCTTGCATTAGGTCTTGACGGGGTAAAGGCGGCGCTCCCCCGGATCACGGCCTTTGCCACCCTCCAGGACAGTACGGTAAAACACGCGTTCCTGTGGGGCATAAAAGTCCGGGAGGAACTGGCCCTGAACCACTTCGACCTTGGCCGCCGGGGCGACGGCCTTGTGGAAGGCCGCTATCCCGAACCGGACAGCAGCGAGTGCGCCATCGGCGCGGGAATGGCAAAAAAGGCGGGGCTTGCCATCGGAGACCGCCTCCCCCTCAAAACCGTGTCCGCCCAGTTTTCCGACAAACTGTGGAGCCCGGTCATCACGGGGATTTTCCAATTCAATTATGCCAAATATGACGAAGACGCGATCATCGTTGACTTTACCCGGCTCCAGCGGCTCCTGGTCCTGGGGGAAGGAACCCAGCAGCTTTTTATCCACGCGGAAGACCCCGCCCAAAGCCGGGCCATCACCGGGCGGCTCAAAACCCTGCTGGGGGAGGACGCCGTAGTCCGGAACTGGCGGGATAATTATTTTGTGGTTCTCATGCGGCAAAGCATGATGATCTTTGTGGTGGTGTACCTGGTGTTCCTCATCGTGGCAAGTTTCCTCATCGTCAACACCGTGGTCATGATCATCCACGAGCGGATCAAAGAAATCGGCATGATGGGGAGCCTGGGGATGACCCGGGCCGAAATAGTCCGGGTCTTTTTCTTCGAGGCGGTGTTTCTCAGCGTCATCGGCTCCCTGGCAGGCTGCCTTATCGGCGGCATAACGACCCTGGTGTTTTCCTTTTTCCCCTTTGACTACAACGCCTTCACCGGCGGCGGCTTCAAGGAATTCCCCATGGCCGGAACCATCGTGCTGTCCTTCGATCCCGCCATCCTGTTTCAGGGCTTTGTCTTCGGCGTGGCGATCACTTCAATCTGCACCCTCTTCCCCAGCCTGAAAAGCGCCTTCGTGGAACCGGTGGAAGCGCTGCGGAGATAGCAGGTGAGAAGTGAGAGTTACTTCTTAGTTATTATTTGTTAATTGTTATTTGTTAAATTGGAGGTTTATGATGAAAGCAACGGTAACGGTATTCGCGTTTTTGTTTGGTGTAACGGCGGGAACGTTGGTGTACGGACAGGCGCCGTCCGCGGCGGAACTGCTGCGGCGGGTGGATGATAACGAGATCTATACCACCATCGAGTACGAAGGCGAGATGATCATCGACTATCAGAACAAACGGTTTGTCAAAACCATGCGGGCCTGGGCCAGGGAAAACGCCGACAGCTTTATCGAGTTCACCACCCCGGAAGACCGGGGAACCAGGTACCTCAAAAAAAGCGGGCGGCTCTACGTGTACTCCCCGGACACCGAAGAAGTGATGCTCATTTCCGGCCACATGCTCAAAGAGTCCATGATGGGTTCCGATATGTCCTACGAAGACACCATCGAAAACGAAAAACTCATCAACCGCTACGATCCGGTCATCGGCGGTTCCGCGGCCTGGACCCTGGGCGGCGTCAGCCGGGACTGCTGGGTTCTGGACCTCACGGCAAAACGGCGGACCGAAAGTTATCCCCGGCAAAAACTCCTGGTAGACAAGGAAACCGGCGACTGCCTCCACTACGAACTTTTCGCCCTCTCCGGCGCGAAACTCAAGGAGTACAACCTCCTCCGGGTGGAAGTGATCGCCGGCCGCCGCTTCCCCGTGGAAATCGAAATCCGCGACCTTCTGCGGAGAAACAGCAAAACCACCATGATCATGCGGAACGTGGTCCTGGACCGGCCCATCGCCGATTCGGTCTTCAGCACGAGAAACCTTGAACGGTAGGGGAGGGAGGAGTGAGAAGAGAGGAGGGGGGGCCGCTTTCCGGGCATTTTTTGGGGGCGGGCGCTTTTGTTCTGGCCCCCCCTGCGCTCCGTAGTCCTCGTGTCAAACCCTTACGGGTTTGCCCCTGCGGTCTACTCCGCTACCCCCCAGGTGAAGAAAGTCAGGAGGCGTAATATGAACATGACGCGGGTAAAACGGGTAATGGCGGCGGCGGTTTTTGTTTTCGCCGCCGG
>JAITLF010000284.1 GCA_031278025.1 Treponema sp. | reverse complement strand
CCTGCTGGGCGCGTTCCCCCTGGAAGGGATGGACCTGATGGTTCACCCCAAGAAGCAGAAAGTTGTCGGCGCTCACGGCCCCGATATCTATAATGCGATTATGTAAGGAGTACGCTATGGGCGAAGTACGAACGGAGATTACCCTGGTAAATGAGCTGGTCCAAAACTAATTGACGGTGCGCTAAACGCGCACGGTGCGAACCTCCGGTTCGATGGAACAGCCCCTATCAAGGGAATTATTCGAAATAAAGATTTATTCGACGGGTGCATGATAGGCGGAGGCATAGGCGTCATATTCTAAGGCCCCAACGCCGTATTTTGGGGCAAAAAAAGGGTATTTGGGGCAAAAACACCCTGTTTCGGGGGCAAAAATGAAATATCCGGGGACCCGCGCGTCTTGTTCAAAGGCCCGAACGCGAAATTCGGGGGCAAAAATGAAGCATTCGGGGGCAAAAATGAAGCATTCGGGGGCAAAAATGGAGCATTCGGGGGCAAAAATGGACCATTCGGGGGCAAAAATGGAGCGTTCGGGGAAAAACTGGAGTATTCCTGATCAGAAATGGAGCGCTCCTGATCAAGAATGGAGCGTTCCTGATCAAGAATGGAGCGTTCCTGATCAAGAATGGAGCGTCCCTGATCAAGAATGGAGCGTTCCTGATCAAGAATGGAGCATTCTTGATCAGGAATGGAGCATTCTTGATCAGCAATGGAGCATTCTTGATCAGCAATGGAGCATTCTTGATCAGCAATGGAGCGTTCGGGGGAAAAAATGAGTTATTCGGGGGAAAAACTGGAGTATTCCTGATCAGAAATGGAGCGCTCCTGATCAATAATGGAGCGCTCCTGATCAAGAATGGAGCTTTCCTGATCAAGAATGGAGCGATCCTGATCAAGAATGGAGCGTTCATGATCAGGAATGGGGCGTTCATAATCAGCAATGGGGCATTCTTAATCAGCAATGGGGCATTCTTAATCAGCAATGGAGCGTTCTTAATCAGTACGGGAGCCTTTCCGGTCGAACAATGAGCCTTTCTGATTGAAACGGGAGCCTTTGCGGTCGAACAATGAGCCTTTGCGATCGAATTTGGAAACGTATCCAGCCATCATGTATGGTGTGGACTCCCGGCGGGGATCCGCTCGGACTCGCCGGGGGCGCCGCCCGGTCCCCGCGGGCCTCTCTCTGCTCCCCGCGGGGCGTTGCCCCGCACCCCGCCGGGGGACCAGGGGCCCGCCGGACCTCCCATAAAAATGGAGGGGGCGGAGCCCTGGTTTCCTGACGGGAAACCGCTCTTTTTTGGGTGGTGATGCGGGACGTGTGCCGGGAGCCTTTGCGGGTCATAAAGGCGCCTTTATACGCCCCAGGGACGGAAAAATCATCAATATAAGGAAAACCTATGAACGAAACGCCGGGGAAGCCGTATCCGGTACGGCTCCTGCAAACGGGCTTCCATGATTGCTATTACAACATGGGGCTGGACGAAGCCCTCCTGGAATCGGCGGCCCAACGGGGCGCCCTGCCGGTTTTGCGGTTTTACGGCTGGGCGCCCCAGGCGGTTTCGGTAGGTTACTTCCAGGGGCTGGAGGAAGAGGTGGATACCCAAGCCTGCAAAGACCGGGGGGTGGATGTCATACGGCGCATCACCGGCGGCGGAGCGGTCTTTCACCATGCGGAACTTACCTACAGCATCATCCTTCCGTCCGGTCATCCCCTGGCGGGATCATCCATCCATGATTCGTACCGTATCCTCTGCGGGGGCCTCATCCGGGGGCTTGCCCTTCTTGGGCTGCGCGCCCGGTTTGCGCCTATCAATGATATCCTCTGCGGGGACCGGAAGATTTCGGGCAACGCCCAAACCCGGCGCATGAACGCGGTCCTTCAGCATGGTACCGTGCTTCTGGATTTGGACGTGGGCCTTATGTTCAGCCTGCTTAAGGTTCCGGAAGAGAAGATGAAAGGCCGGCTTATGCGGGACGTAACGGCGCGGGTTACCAGCCTCCGCGCCCAGGGGCTTTCCGTGGGGTTTGGGGAGACCGAGGCCGCCATGATCGAGGGGTTCCGTCTCGCTTTGGGCCTGGAATTTGCCGTTCCTCTTTCCGCGCCGGCCTATCCCGGCGGCCCGGCGCCTGCCGAGGATGGGCGGGCCTGGGAACTGGCCGTTACGCGGTTTGCGTCTCCTGAATGGCTCTACAAACGATAGGCGCGGTAGGCTATACTGGTACCTATGGTTCGTTCGGCCTGCTGTATTGCCTTCATTCTTTTGGCGCCCTTTTTCGCCGGGGCGGAAGAGGGGGAAACGCCCGTTACGGAAGCCGCCGATTTTTTCCCGGTTCTTTCCGTGTATGAAGCCGCGCTGTCCGGGGAGGTCTTCTGGCGTCCGGACTGGCCCCCCGCCATACCCCCCGATGCCTTTTCTTTGCCCCACCGGCTGGGCGGTTCGGCCCTTACCCTTATCAGGGACCGCGAAGACCCGGCGGAGGGGCCGGCAGCGGAACTGACGGTTAGGCGGAACGGCGAGGGGTTTCTTTCGGAGTTTCCCCTGTTGAGGGACGGCGTTTTTTTTCAGGTCCAAGCCCGTTTTGTGCGCAATGGCCGTATCCGGGACTTCACCATAACGCCGGAGACGCCGGCATCCCAGACATCCTGGGATATTCTCGTTATTGGATACAAAATCGACGGTCAAGACTCCTTTCCATCCCTTATCAGAATACGCCGGGGAGAAAACGTGTATTTTACGATGATTGAATACGAGGCTGCCGGGGCTACGGAAATCTGGTACGATCGGGACGGGAATGCGCTGGTGGTTTTCGCATACCGGTATGAAGCGCCCGGAGGACGGATCTCGCGTTTTTTACGAAGGGATTTATCAAGCGGAGAGGAGTTTACCGAGGCGTACCACTACGACAGCATGGGGAATATTTCCGGGATTGTTACTTCCGCCGGGGAATACTCCGCCCTCTATGTTGAAAAGGGCCGGCCCCGGTATTGGGAGCGTCTTCAGCGGGACTTCCCTCTTGATGCCGAGGCCCCGCAGCCAACGGGCTTTGGCCGTTTTACCTTCCAATGGGATGAGGAGGGGTTGCTGATCCGTTTTTCCGGCAACTGCCAGGTGGAGGATAGGGCCGGTCAGGTTCCCGGCGGCGGGGCCGGCAGCAAGGACACGACGGAAACGGATGTCCGGTACGAGTACATCCGGTACGAGTACATCCGGGACGAGCGGGGCGCTTGGACCGAGCGCCGGGATACTCCCATGATCCGCCGCTCTGGTTTTCTCATCCCCGGTCCGATGAAACGGCTCCTCCGCCGTATCGAATATCCCGCGCCGTGAAACGTTAGGGCCTGCAGGGTAAATTTTTCAGAGGGGAGCGTATAAAAATGGAGCCGTCCAAAGATTGGCGGGAAAAGAAATATGAAGAAACTCTGCAAGAGGAACTGCGGGGACTCAAACGCCGCAGGGAAGCGGACCCTGATTGTACCGTAGAGGACTTAGAGGGAACCCTTCGGCACCTTTATCACATGGAAGGGGCCGATTGGCTCGGCAGGGGAGAAGTACAGGGCATTACCCTGTCCGCTACCATCGCCGCCTACGAACTGTTTATTTCAGATTGGGAAGCGGAAAAGTCCTGATAAATTTCCGTTACGCTCTTTCGGTTGTTTTCGTACCTAAAATTTCAACAGATAAAACGAGATGATTCTTGTTACCTTTATGTTCGGGCTTTGTTATATAATCGAACACGGTAATCTAATGCGGTGTCGCCTGGAGTTAGTTTAATTTTGGGTACACTTTAAGTAGATTATGCGGGGTTTCTATTCCTCCTTCCCTTTGTGTGTGCCCCGGGGTTACTCCTTTCCCCGGGGCTTTTTTAGGAGTTTATATGGAATGGCGAGCAAGTCATATATTGATTAAAGACAGGGGCCTGGCTGAAGACCTTCTGAGACGCATCAAACAAGGCGCTTCTTTTGAATCCCTGGCGCGGGAATTTTCTACCTGCCCTTCCAAGTCTTCGGGAGGCGATCTGGGCTGGTTCGGTCCGGGGAAAATGGTGGCGCCCTTTGAATCGGCGGTTAAGCAACTTTCCCCGGGATCCGTAAGCGGCGTGGTACAGACTCAGTTCGGCTATCACGTCATCAAGTGTACCGGCAGGAAGGATTAGGAACTGTACATAAATAAAATGCAAGGCATTTTATTGTAATTGCGTATGCAATAAGGGAATAACATGACCAAACGGTCATGTTATTTCTGTACAGTTTCTTAGCTGAACCGCACGCAAGGGTTTGTGGGGCTTTGCTTTAAAGCGGATATTCTGTTTTCTTTCTCTGCCCGAAGTAGCTTGACCAGCAGGCGGTCCAGGGAATCCGCGAAATTTTTGAGTTCCCGCTTTCCATAAGAGGCGAGCCGTTCCACGCCGAGCCCGTTATCCGCTAATCCTACTTTGAAATCTCGAAGCGACAGCTTTTCCCTGATATTCTCTTTGGTATACACCTGACCCCGGTCGTCTATCACCGGGATTGCGGTTTCCACCAGCCGGCACGCCAGGGGAATGTCCCGGGTTACCACCAGGTCGCCGGGCCGCGCGAGTTCCGCGATCCGGTCGTCCGCCGCTCCTTCGCCGGCGGGGCAGACTTCCATCACAACGCCGGGACCGGTAATTCCCGGAATGGGCCGGTTCGCGGCAAAAACAGCGGTTAGGGCGGTCCTTGCGGCGACCCGGAGTATCAGATGCCGGGCCGGTTTCGGGCAGGAGTCGGCGTCCACGAAGAGCTTCATGAAGCGGGCAACGAGGCCCCTATTCCGGCGGCGTAAAGTGCAAAGGAGCCGGAGCAAGTAAGGGATACGCCTTCTTTCAAGAAGGTGATGAAGGCGCTTTCCCCCTGCTCAAGGATGAGCGTCTCGGCCTGCCCGTTCGTCCCGTCACGACATGAAAAGACCGCCCTGCCTTCGGTTACAACGGCGATAGCCGGCCCGGATATGGGGAAGGAAAGGTCTTCTCCTTTTCCCCAAATCACCGAAAGGGAGAATTCCCGGCAGTCTGTGGGGTAGGTATAGACCTGAGGGATCGGTTTGGATGACCGCAAAACAGCAGGGACGAAAGGCCGGAATTCTAAGACACGCACTAACTCCTCCATGTCCACATGCTTTGGGGTAAGCCCTCCCCTAAGCACGTTATCAGAATTGACCATCAGTTCCACCCCCAGCCCTTCGATGTATGCGTGGAGTATCCCGGCGGGGAGGTAGATCGCCTCTCCGGGAACCATGTTAACAAGATTGAGGTAAAGCGGGGCGATCACCGCCGGGTCTCCCGAATACAACCGGGCAAAATAAGCGACAGTTTGCCAAATTTCCGTATGCTGGGGAGCGGCCTGTTTCAGAGCCGATTCTTGTTCCAGGGCGTAGGCGGTTAATTCGCGCCGGAATTTTCCGGGCAGATCGAAGAGGGCCGTCAGGAAAGACCGGAGCGCCCCTTCCCCTATTTCGAGGGCTTCTCCAAGCCGGGCAAAACCGGCGTTGAGGGCCGTTCCCCTCCGCGACATGGCCGTCAGGGAAAAGGTTCCCAGCAGGGTGCGTATGACCTCCGGCTCCCGAAAGCCGCACATGGTCCGGAACGGACTCAGGGCGCAGAGAATTTCGGGTTTGTGGTTGGGGTCTTTGTAATTGCGGGCGGGATCCCCCAGGGACAGGCCGGCTTTGTTTTCCCGCTCAAAGCCCTCCCGCGCCTGATTCAGGTTCGGATGAGCCTGGACAGACAGGGGTTTGGCCGCAGCCAAAAACTTGAGCAGAAAGGGGAGGGCGCCGAATTCCCGGCTGACCGTTTCTCCCAGGCATAAATCAGGATATTTCGCAATGAAATCCGAAAGCAGAGGCTGTTCTCCCGGAATGTCCAGAGCGGAAGGCCCCTGTGGATGGGCGCCCATCCACAATTCCGCCCAGGGTTCTCCTGAGCTGTTTTTCCGGCCTGTTAAGCAGGGTATCCATTGGGGAGAACCCCAGGCGTAGGTTTTTATCTGGTTTATCAATTTTATAATATGGCGCATGCAAACTCCCGGTTAACTGGAACCTGAGGCGGGACCATGCCCGCATTATATATAACCGCCGTATCAGCCGGACGGGGGATTTAGTTCAAGGGTATCTAAAATTTTGTCTATTCTGGTATTGATATTCAAGAAAATCTGTTCCAGTTCTTGAGATGTGTCAATGCGGCGTTCCTGCGGCTCCGCATTGGCTATACGTTTTTGAACATCCTCGCAGAGCAGGAATCCGGTCATGATAGCGAGTTTTAGAGGGTCCGAAAGCCCAGTAATTTTCCGGGTGTTTTCTACACATATATAATAGCGGGCAAGGAGATTTTCAAGATACCCAGGGTCTTCATCGGCACTGATAGAAAAAGACGTACCTAGTATGTCAATACGGAGGCTGCTGGTCGGCACACGGGCTCCTTAAAAAATATCCAGTTCCCCCGGACTCAGCGCTTCATCGGATGTTTCTTCGTTCCCGGATAAATCATCGGCCGTCGGCTCAAGCATCGACTCATCGCCCGGTTTTCCTTCCGCGATTTCCACGGCTTCTTCGGCAGTTTTATCCCTCTCCTCTTTCTCTTTATGCGTGTTCAGCAGTTCCTTCGCATCTGTCCGCACCGCTTGATCATGGGCGGAATCTTCCCGGAATTTTTCCGGGGCAAGGCTTTTTTCTATATCGACCTCAAACCGGTTGAGCCGATTAAGGGCGGAAACGATCCCTTCCTCAATCCGGTTTTGCTCTTCTTTAAAACGCTGTACTACTATCTCAAGCCCGTCAATCCGTTTTTGATTGAGTTCCAGTTTTTCCCGTAAACGGATATTTTCTTCGGTTATCTGATCGATATATTCCAAAGCCTTGATAACTTTAGATTCCAGCAATTTGACTTGTTCAAGGCTTACCATGTGTTTATGCCTCCAATGCCGCTTTTACCTGGGAAACTACGGCTTTAAAAGCCTGAATATCTTCTACCGCCAGAGAAGCCAGAGTTTTACGGTTTATGGTTATCCCCGCCTTAACCATGCCGGCAATGAACCGCGAATAAGAAATATTTTCCGTCCGGCAGGCCGCGTTGATCCTGATGATCCACAGACGCCGGAAATCACCCTTTCTGTCCCTCCGGTCCCGGTAGGCATAGAAAAGCCCCTTGGCAACCGCGTCTTTAGCGGTCTTATAATTCGAGTGCCGGCGGCCCCAATAACCTTTAGCCTGCTTTAATATTTTCTTGCGATGATTCTTTCGTTTTAAACCATCTACTGCTCTTGACATGAAAAACTCCTGTGTATTTATAGCCCTATTTAGCCGTAGGGTAATAGCTGTTTCTTGATGACCGCGACATTATCAGCGGACAGTATACCAGCGTGGCGCAGATTGCGCTTCCGTTTTGCGGACTTCTTAGTGAGAATATGGCGAAGATTCTGTTTCTTATACTTGATCTTCCCCGTCCCGGTGAATGAATAGCGCTTGGCGGCGCTTTTTTTGGTCTTCATCTTAGGCATGTTAACCCTCTATTTCTTAGACTTGGGGCTTAAAAACATGGACATAAACCGCCCTTCCATAACTGGGGCCTTGTCCATCACATATTCCCCTTCAATACGCTGCAAGACATCCTTTAAGACATCAAGCCCAAGTTCCGTATGAGCAAGTTCCCGCCCGCGGAAACGGACCGTTACCTTGACCTTGTTACCTTCAGCAAGGAATTCCCGAACATGTTTTGATTTAAAATCCAGATCATGTTCATCGATCTTGGGCTGCATCCGAATTTCCTTCAATTTAAGCAGTTTTTGCTTCTTTTTGGAATCCCGAACTTTTTTCTCATTTTCAAATTTGTACTTGCCGTAGTTCATTATCTTGACTACCGACGGTACAGCCTGAGGAGCAACTTCTACTAAATCAAGGCCCTGTTCCCGAGCTAATTCAAGGGCTTCAGAGGTTGCTACCACCCGCTGCTCGCCTTCATCCCGAATAAGACGGACTTCCCGTACCCGGATTTGCTCATTGATCCTTAAATCCTTATCCGCCAACTGGCCTCCTCGCAGGCATCCCTAAGATTCTAACCGCGTCCATGGGAACCATCATTTACAGAACGCTAACTAATGAGCGAAACTATATCAGATTGAAAAGATTCTGTCCAGTATGAAACGGCAATCTGCAGGAATTCAAAGTATCACCCATCGGGTTCATCTCCCCAGACGAAAAGGATAAAAGCGGACCTGGACTTTACCCCCGTTTGGTAGACACTGTTAAGCGACTTGTCTACCGTTAAACACATGAGGCGCCACATAGTCAAGTACCGAATGCATACGAATCCGGTTATAATAGGCCTCAACATACATGAACACCGATTGTCTTACCTCCCCCGCAGTATGTTTGCCATCCAAGGTTTTCAACTCCCGCTTCAGGGTCTTGAAAAATGATTCGGCACATGCATTGTCCCAGCAGTTCCCTTTCCGGCTCATGCTCTGACGGACCGAGGGGCACCGTTCCCCCAGAGCTTCCCGAAAGGATTTCGCGCAATACT
>JAITLF010000164.1 GCA_031278025.1 Treponema sp. | reverse complement strand
GTCGGGCAAAAGATACAGGGAACCTCCGGTTCCACGTAAAGCCCGGTCCGGCCGCAGGCCGGATGCGCCCAGAAAACAGAAATATAATAAGTATGAATGAAAAAACTTTGGCCTTGCTGGAATTTGACGCGGTACGTAACGCTGTTTCGCTTTGCGCATTGAGCGCTGAGGCCGGCAGCGTGATAGGCGAATCTCTTCCGTTCCGCGACAGTAACGCTGTCGCCGGTATCAAGGATCTTGTGTCCGCGGTTCTTGACCGGCTTAATTCCGGTGACACGGAACCTTCGGGCGGTATTCCCGGCATTGCCCCGCTGCTCCCGGTTCTGGGTGTGGAGGGGACCGTGCTCGACGCGGAGGAACTCTGCGCTCTGGGTATTTTTGTGGAACGGGGGGAGGCGCTTGCGCGCTGGCTGCGCGGCGGAGGCGGCGGATCGGAAAACCGAAACGCGCTTAGGGAAATTGCGGACGGTATGCCCGATTGCCGCGCCGTTCCGAAGGCGGTGTTCCGGGTGCTGGACAAGGACGGGAAGCTGCGGGACCTGCCTGAGTTCAGGGAGATAAAGAGGCGGATACAGGCTTTGACGGCGGAACTGGAAAAGACGGTGGCGCGTTATACGGGGAACGAGGAAAGCCGGCGTATGCTCCAGTCGGCCCTTCCCTCGCAACGGGACGGGAGGACGGTACTGGCCGTAAAGGCGAATTTCCGGGGGCGCGTCAAGGGCATTGTTCACGAGGTTTCGGCTACGGGGCAGACCCTGTTTGTGGAGCCGGAAGACGTGGTCGAGAAAAACAACAGCATCATCATTGAGCAGCGCAGGCTTGACGCGGAAATACGCCGTGTCCTGCGGGAAACAACTGCGGCGGTCGCGGCCTGTCGGGAGGACCTGACTTTGTTCCACGAGCGGGTGCTGTACCTGGAAACTATCCGCGCCCGCGCCCGCTATTCCCGCGACAACCGGGGGTATTTTGCCAAAGACACCGGGGAGCTGGCGCTGGTAAAGGCGCGGCACCCGCTTTTGGGGAGCCGGGCGGTCCCCGTCGACTTTGCCATGACCGGCGCGGTCGGGGCGGCAGACGCGGGCGAAACAGGCGGAACCGGAAACGGCTTGCCGGGAAACGCGGGCCGGGTGGCCGGCGGCGGCGCCCGCACGGTGATCATCACCGGCCCCAACACGGGCGGGAAAACTGTGGCGCTTAAAACCATCGGGCTTTTTGCCCTGATGAACCAGTTCGGCCTTGCCCTTCCGGCGGAGGAGGGGACGGCGCTTCCGGTTTTCGACGGGATCTACGCCGACATCGGGGACGAACAGTCGCTGGCCCAATCCCTCTCCACCTTTTCCGCCCACATAGCCAACATCGCCTCCATCACGTCCCGCGCCACGTCCCAATCGCTCGTGCTGCTGGACGAACTCGGCTCCGGTACCGATCCCCAGGAGGGCGGCGCCATTGCCATGGCCGTTCTGGATCATCTTGCGGAAAAGGGGGCGCGGACCATTGTCACCACCCACCACGGGGCGCTGAAAAACTACGGCTATACCCGCTCCGGTGTGGAAAATGCCTCGGTGGAATTTGACGGGGCGACCCTGTCGCCCACCTACCGTATCGTGATGGGCATTCCCGGGGAAAGCCGGGCAGTGGACATTGCCTCCCGGAACGGCCTTGACGCGGGTATCGTTGACCGCGCCCGCTCGTACCTGGAAGACCAGCGCTCGGATGTTTCGGTCCTGATCGCGGAACTGAAGAGGAAGCGCCGGGATCTGGACGCGGCCCAGCGGGAAGCCGCAGAGACGCGGAAGAGGCTCCGCGAGGAAAGGCGGGGCGCGGACCTGAGGGAACTGCGGCTTAGGCAGAGGGAGCTTGAACTGAAACAGGGGGGCATGGGCAAGTTCCGGCTCCTGCTGCGGGAGAGCAGGCAGAAACTTGAAAACCTGGTGCGGGAAGTAAGGGAGGGCGAACTCAGCCGGGAGAAGACCCTAAAGGTAAAGGAGTTTTTGCGGGAACTCGAAGACGCGGTGCGGGCCGAAGACGCGGGCCTTGCCGCCGAGGAAAAACTGTTCCGGGAAGAACGGATGCGGCTTGAGGCTGAAAAAGACGCGGACGCGGGGGCAAAGGCGGCCGGGAAAGATTCGCCTGAGGGCGGCGTTCCCGTGAGCGGCGGTTCCGCCGCCCCCATCGTTCCCGGGGCCGCCGTCCTTGTGGGGGAGCGAAGGCGCGGGGGCAAGGTTATCAGGGCGGAGAAGGGCGGCTGGCTTGTGGAGACAGGCTCGGTCAGGATGATCGTGGACGAGGGGGAACTTGCGCCCGCGCCGCCCCCGGCGGAGGAAGCCGGGCCCCTTATCGAGACGGCGGAACTGTCGGGGAGCGCCCGCGCCTGTTTTGAGCTTAACCTGCGGGGTATGCGGCTTCCGGAGGCGCTTGAGACGCTGCAAAGGCAGATAGACGCGGCGGTCCTGTCCGGGCTCGGCGAATTTTCGGTGATCCACGGCAAGGGCGATGGCGTGCTTCAAAAGGGGGTACACGAGTACCTCGCCAAACAGGGGCAGGTAGCGGATTACTACTTTTCCCGCCCCGAACTCGGCGGCTTTGGCCGGACGGAGGTAATACTAAGGCGTTAGCAGTAGTTATACTGATTCAGGATTCTTAAAGTGGAGTTTTGTTTTGCGAAACTCCACTTTCCTCCGGGGTAAAAGGTATCATTCACAATGCGGAACCTAGAAGTCTTCCAGGGGGGAATCGCTGTCCATAAGTTCGGGGAGGGTGTAGACGATGGTGCCGGACTTACGGACCCGTATTTCGGCGAAGCCCTTGTTGACCAGGATGTCCAGGGCTTTTTTCGCGTCTTCCATAGGTATATTCGCCTCCAGCGCCACTTCGCTGGCGGTGACTATCCCCTTGTTCTGTTTGGCCGTCCGCAGGATGACCCGCTCCACAGTTTCCTTGTGTTCATGTACGATTCGGGAACTGGCATCATTGGCATAACGCCAGGGGTCATGTCCCGCACCGGGATTCCTGTTCGTAGCGGCCCCGCTTAACAGGGCGTTTCGTATATTCGCCTCCCTGACCTGACCGGGCAGGGTAAAGAAATCGTAGATTGATCCTACCATTCCCAGCCCGCCGGTGAACATCCACAACAAGCCTGTGGGAATCTTTCCCAAATAAAAACGGTGAAACCCCAGAGCGCCGCACCCGGACGCCAGCCACAAAAGATACGCGATACCTACACTATACATGTCATAATAATAACAAAAAATTCGTAAAATGTCACGGATTTAGGAATTCTTTGTGGGGTGTGTCCCCCTATTTTTTCCATTTTTTTTCGGTTTGATTAAAGCAAAACGGCATGTCAGACCCCTATTATATATATGCGACAATTACGAATACTCAGACAGGGTGTCTGGTACGAGATCCGTACCCGCGTCAACAACAGGGAACCTCTGTTTCGCGGGCACAAGGCCCTGGCGATTTTCGCCCGGGTGTTCCGCGAGACGGAACTCCGGTTTGTCTTCGAGATCAGAGGACTGTGTCTTGAAGATGATTGGCTTACGTTTTACATCAAGCCGGAGAACGGGTTTAAGCTTCCCGCCATTATGAAGTGGATGAAGCAGACGTTCGCGGCGCGGTTCAACCGGGTGGAGGGGAGGATCGGGCACATCTGGGGGGACCGGTACTGGTCGCGGGTAATGGAGGGGGAGCCGCCGGAGGAGGGAGCCGGCGGGCAGGCGGCGGCGCCGGACACCGGGGTCAGACCCTATGGCGGGAAAAACGACGGGAACCCCGGTTTTCCGCTCATTTCCCCCCATCGTCCCGCCCCCGCGCCCGGATAACCGGCGGTAACCCGCCCGGTATCCCCGTATCAAGCAGCTTTCCCGCCCCCAGCGAAGCGCTCCAAGGGAAGAATCCGCCCCGAAACAGGAAGGCCCCGCGCAAGCATAAAATGCCATACATTTTATGCTAATTGCTTACACAATGAATCTGAATTGCGGGCCAGGTTCAGAGTCCCCGGAGGGTCCGCGCAGCTACGGTGCGTAGCGCCGGGGCCGGAGCGGGCCGTTACAGGCGGACACGCGGAGCCCCGGAAAGCCCGGCCCGGCCGCATTGAACCGAAGGTTTGGCCGGATGGACCCAAATTCCGGATTGAAATGTTAAACTACTGACGTCTATTACGAAAGAACTTGAAAATTCGTCTTTATTTTATCATATTTGTATAGAGGGGCTTTCACATGATCACCATATCCCCGTGCGGCCGCATGGCAGCATAGATCAACCAACAAGAAGCGAAACCCTATGAACGATTTCGGGTTCCCGGACGGCGGATCTAAAGATCCTAAGCGGAAAAAGAATTCCGGTCCCCAGTTTCCCTTTGGCGGGCCTCCTCCCCGTATGCCCGATCCCAAAAAATTCGGCGGGTGGAAGTTCTCAATTATATACGTACTGATCCTGGTTGTGGGGATGAGTCTGTTTAACTATGTGTTTCTGAACCGGGTAAACCCCACTATTGACTTTTCCGAATTTAAAAGCAAGATCGTGTCCGGTGAAATAAAGCGGGTTGAACTTTCGGATTCTTACTTTACCGGTTATACCACGCCCCGGAGGGAACCGGCCGGAAATTCCGGCGGAAATTCGGTTTTCAGGAATCCCTATTCCGTGCCTTCCGAAACGGCCTTTAGAACCGTGCCCATCAATGACCCGGACATCATCAAGCTGATGGATGAACGCGGCGTTTCTTACTACGCGGTTTCCCGCGAGGGGAGTACGGTACTCAACATCATCTTTTCCTGGATTCTGCCCATCGCCTTTTTCTTCTTTATCTGGCGCTTCCTCATCAAGCGTATCGGGAACATGGGGGGTAATGTACTTTCCGTGGGACAGAACCGGGCGGTGATTGTCGCCGAAGGGGACGTGATCACCCGCTTTATGGATGTCGCGGGGGTTGACGAGGCCAAAGACGAGCTTGTGGAGGTGGTCGATTTCCTCAAAAGCCCGAAAAAGTACACCGATATAGGCGGCAAGATTCCCAAGGGCGTACTCCTCGTGGGACCGCCGGGTACGGGAAAGACCCTGCTTGCCCGCGCCGTTGCCGGGGAGGCCGGGGTGCCCTTCTTCCGCATGTCGGGCGCCGACTTTGTGGAGATGTTCGTTGGCGTGGGCGCGGCCCGGGTGCGCGATCTATTCAAGCAGGCCCGCGAAAAGGCGCCGTGCATCATCTTTATCGACGAACTTGACGCCATCGGTAAAAGCCGGATCAACAATATTGCCGGGGGTAACGACGAGCGCGAGCAGACCCTGAATCAGCTGCTTGTGGAGATGGACGGTTTTGACGGCACTTCCGGGCTTATCATCCTGGCCGCCACGAACCGGCCCGACGTGCTTGATCCTGCGCTGCTGCGGCCCGGCCGTTTTGATCGGCAGGTGCTGGTGGACAGACCTGACCTGACCGGCAGAGAAGCCATTCTGCGCATCCATTCGAAGGCGGTCAAGCTTTCGCCTGCGGTGGATTTGGCGGCTGTGGCCCGCTCGACTTCGGGCTTTGTGGGCGCGGACCTGGCAAATATCGTAAACGAGGCGGCATTGCTGGCGGTGCGGGGCGGCAGGAAACTGGTGGATCAGAAGGACTTTGACGAGGCTATCGAGAAGACCGTGGCCGGGCTCCAGAAAAAGAACCGGGTCATGTCCGAGGAAGTACGCCGGGTAATAGCCTACCACGAAACGGGCCATGCCCTTACCGCGGCCTTTACCCCCGGCTCGGATCCGGTGCAGAAAATTTCGATAATTCCCCGGGGTTTTGGCGCCCTGGGTTATACCCTGCAAATACCGGTTGAGGACCGCTATGTCGTTACCGAGGAGGAACTCCTGGGGAAGATCAACGTGCTGCTCGGCGGCCGGGCGGCCGAAGAATTGATATTCGGGGAAATTTCCACCGGTGCCGCCAATGACCTTACCAAGGCCACGGACATTGCCCGCAAAATGATCACCGATTACGGGATGAGCGCCCAGTTCAAGCATGTGGCCCTGACCCAGCGGGGCGCGGGTATGCTTGGCGGCCCCGCCAATCAGGAGCCGGTCTTCCATCGGGAATATTCGGAGGCCACCCAGCAGTACATTGACGAAGAGATCGCCCGTATGATGGAGGTCCGCTACGCCCTGGTAAAGGGGCAGCTTGAGACGAATCGCGCCCTGTTGGACAGCATAGCCGGCCGGCTTCTGGAAAAGGAAACCCTGGACGAAAAGGAATTCAAGGCGCTGATAGACGGGTACAATGCCCCCACCGTCGTGCCCTAAACTTGACCTGTAATTACGCGGATTCCCGTGTATTGAGGGGGGGAGAAATTCGCAACTATTTATCCGAAGTTATCGCCACCTGTGAAAAATTTCTTTTGAGGTTGTTTCGCGGTTTTTCGAGATGAATGTCTGAACCGCTAATTTTTCAATCTTCTCAGTTCAAGGTTGCCGCGCTATACTTTGAATATGCAAAACCGGAAAATGCCCATCGGCATACAGGACTTTGAGAAACTCCGTACCGGCGGGTATGTCTATGTGGACAAGACCGCGTTTGTGTACCGGCTTGCCCAGGAAGGCAATCCCTATTTCCAGGGCCGGCCCCGCCGTTTCGGGAAAAGCCTGCTCCTGTCCACCATCAAGGCGTATTTCCTGGGCAAGCGGGAACTCTTTGAAGGGCCGGCCGGACAGCCGCCGCTCGTAATCGCGGGAC
>JAITLF010000143.1 GCA_031278025.1 Treponema sp. | reverse complement strand
CGGGGCCTATCTTCGCGGTGAGTACGGCGGCGCAGTCCAGGAAGGGTTCCAGGCTGAATTCTCCGGGATCGAATTGTTCGCAGCCGCCGCAAAGAGGCCGCACATCCCGCCTGCCAAGGGATCTGCTTGTCCCGTCCGCTTCTACGTCCCTAATATAAAACCACTTTGAGCGGCCAAAGTGTTCGGTTACCAGGACATCGTCAATACTCGCCAGGGCAATTCTCCACGCCATGCCGCTCCTCCTATCCGTGCGAAAATGTCTGTTCCGCTTCCCGGTACGCGCCGTTCCGGAGTTCCTCCGGGAGCAGTGCCGACAGGCGGGAGGCGAAGTCCTCTTTACCGAGGAGGCCGCAGGCGTCGGCCCGGCAGTGTTGGCAGTGGCGAAAAACCGGCAGAAAGGCCTCCGCTTCTTTTCGGGCAAGGGAAAGTTCTATGCAGTCGGGCGCGTTGAAGGCGGCGAATTCGTGTCGGGGTATAAGGGGAATGATGTTGATGAGGGCCGCTCCCTGCTCTTTTACCGTTCGGGCAATTTCGGCTATGTGTTCGCCGTTGATCGGCGGAATCAAGACGATGTTGATCTTGATCAACATTCCCGCTTCCGCGGCTTTTTTAATACCCCGCTTTTGGGCCTCAATCAGGATGGCCGCCCCCCCGGTTCCTTCGTATACCTTGCCGTCAAGAATGACACGGGAGCAGATCCGGTCCAGTATGACCGGGTCTACCGCGTTTACCGTTACGGTTATGGTTTTAACCCCCGCGCGGAAAAGATCTTCCGCGTGTTTTTCCAGGAGAAGGCCGTTGGTACTGAGGCATTTGATAAGGCGGGGGAATTCCCGGTGTATGCGGCGGAAGGTTTCCAGGGCGTGGGGGCTTGCCAGGGTATCGCCGGGACCGGCGATACCCGCCACGGAAATTTCCGGGCAGAGTTTAAGGGCGCCGCGTACCAGGCTTACGGCCGCTTCCGGCTTGAGGATGGCCGCCGCTACTCCGGGCCTGTTTTCGGTTTTGTTGAAACCGCGTTTGCAGAACCGGCACCGGATATTGCAGACCGGGCTTACCGGCAGGTGGATTCTGCCGTGGGTCATCAGCGCCTTTCCCGAACCGGCCGCGGAAAAACAGGGGTGCCGGTTTGCGATACGGGTCAACTGTTTGTTCATGGCGTTTCCTTTCTCCGTTATATAACGTTACCTGGGGGGTAGCCGGAGACCCCGCAACACCGCCCGTAAAACAGATGGTGTGAGGAGGCTCCGGCGCAGGGGGGGCGGACGGCGGCCTGTATCACGTCACCCGCCGTATGGTAACAGCCCCCCTCCCCCCCCCCCCTGCTTTAGCCTAGCGGTAGGTTCCCAGGGCCTGGTTGTAAATATCCTCGATGAGCCGCAGGCCCCCCCGGTACCCCGCGTAGCCCGTGGTCATCACCAGGCGGTAGGGGGAGGGGAGGGCGGCCGAAAGGAAATCGTACTTTTTTTCCACAGCCGTTTCCTTGTCCCAGCCGCTTCCGATGATGAGTCCCCGCCCCTCGTGTTTCGCGCCCAGGATCACTTCCCTCGCCAGTCCCGCGTCGCTGTAAAAGTAAACCGGGATCTTCCGCTTGGGGGAAATACCCTCGGCAATATTCAGGATTGCTTCCCGGTACTGTTCCGGCGTTTTATCGGTGATAAACTGTTCCTTGGGAACAATGCCGGTTTCGTGGAGGAGGAATTTTGCCATTCCCAACACATAGCCTGAATCGTGGAGTATATGCACAAAGCCGGGAAGCCCGTAACGGAATTCCAGGAGAAAAGTCGCAAGGTTATCAATTTCTTCATAAAACGTATCCTCTTCTTTTTTAATGAACGTGTCGACAGTTTTACTGTCGATGCCGGCCCCCCGCTCCCCGGCAAAGGCGGCCAGTTCCCGCAGGAATCGGCTTGTCTCGTTCCCCCCGATGGGAAGGTAGGGAAACTGAAAGTAGGGCTGATCGTATTTTTCTTCCAGATGCCTGACAATATCCAGGCCGTACCAGGGTGAAACAAGGACGTTAAAATTCGCCAGGGGGATGGCCTTCCACTCTTCGACGCCTTCCGTGGAGGGGCCGAACAGCGCCTGTACCCTGAACCCTATGCCCTCAAGGAGGCGTTTCAGTTCCCGCAGATTACCCTTCCAAAAGGGATCCTGGTAAGGGACGGACGCGAAGAGGTTTACCAGCATGGGGTCCCTGGGCGCGTCATGGCGGGCGAAGCGATCCGTGTACAACCGATCCGTGTATTGGTCGATGATGGCGTTTACCACGAGGCTGTGGGCTTCGTAGTTGGTACACTTAAAGCCCGGCGTGTCGGCAAACACAATCGGCTTCCCCTCGGCGCTGAAAATTTTTACGACCTGGTTAACGTCGTCTCCCACAATGGCGGAGGTACAGCCGGTCAACACGACCTGCAGATCGCTTTCCAGGACCTGGTAGGAACGGCGGATGATCCCCTCCAGTTTCTTTTCCCCGCCGAAAACCACGTCGGTTTCGGAAAAGTTTGTGCAGGGGGCGGTGTTCCCCCCGGAGTATCCGGTGGACCGCTCAAAGAAACCCGCCACCATGGTTCCGCAGCCGGGCCCGGAGTGGAGGATGGGGAGGGCGCGCTTGATCGCCAC
>JAITLF010000031.1 GCA_031278025.1 Treponema sp. | reverse complement strand
ACAGAACCAGGCCATTGCCGAAGCCGCCGCAGAACGGGAGAGGCGTCTGGCTGCGGAGTACGCCAAACGTTCCGCCTCCCTCTCCGCCGAAACCGCCGCTCTGGAAAGCCGGGTCCGGGGAATTCGGGAAGATATAAACGCCGCCGTTACCAGGGCCGAATCTCTGCTGGCCGGGCAAGACGAGGCCTTCGCCGCCAACGCAGCGCGGCAGGAACGCGCCCTGGCTGAAGCCGCTGAAAAACAGAATCAGGCCATTGCCGAGGCCGCTTCTGAGCGGGAACAACGGCTGGCCGAGGCTGCCGCTGAACGGGAACAACGCCTGGCAGAGGAGTATGCCGGACGTTCCGCCGCCCTCTCCGCCGAAACCGCCGCTCTGGAAAATCGGGTTCGGGAAGTCCAGGAAGAAATTGCCGCCGTAGTAACCAAGACCGAAGCACTGTTGGCCGAGCAGGACGAGGCGTTCGCCGCTCACGCTGCGCGGCAAGAGCGCACGCTGGCAGAAGCCGCTGAAAAACAGGGCCAGGTCATTGCCGGGCGTTCCGCCGCCCTTTCCGCCGAAACCGCCGCTCTGGAAAACCGGGTCCGGGAAGTGCGGGAAGGTATTGCCGCCCTGGTTGTCAGAGCCGAAAACCTTCTGGCGGAACAGGACGAGGCCTTTGCCGCCCACTCCGCGGAACAGGAACGTGCCTTGGCGGCGGCCGCTGAAAAACAGAACCGGGTCATTGCCGAAGCCGCCGCCGAACGGGAGCAGCGTCTCGCCGATGTTGCCGCCGAACGGGAGATGCGCCTGGCCGAAGAGTTTGCCGGGCGTTCCGCCTCCCTCTCTGCCGAAACCGCCGCCCTGAAAACCCAGATCCGAGAAGTCCAGGAGGATATTGCCGCTCTGGTTGGCAGGGCCGAAAACCTTCTGGCGGAGCAGGACGAAGCCTTCGCCGCACATGCCGCACGGCAGGAACGCACGCTGGCAGAAGCCGCTGAAAAACAGAATCAGGCCATTGTCGAGGCCGCTTCTGAACGGGAACAACGACTGGCCGAGGCTGCCGCTGAGCGGGAGCAACGCCTCGCCGAAGCCGCCGCCGAACGGGAGATGCGCCTGGCCGAAGAGTTTGCCGGGCGTTCCGCCTCCCTCTCCGCCGAAACCGCCGCTCTGGAAAGCCGGGTTCGGGAAGTGCGGGAAGGTATTGCCGCCGTAGCTACCAAGACCGAAGCACTGTTGGCCGAGCAGGACGAGGCTTTCGCCGCGCTTGCTACGCGGCAAGAGCGCACGCTGGCAGAAGCCGCTGAAAAACAGGGCCAGGTCATTGCCGGGCGTTCCGCCGCCCTTTCCGCCGAAACCGCCGCTCTGGAAAACCGGGTCCGGGAAGTCCAGGAAGAAATTGCCGCCGCCGTTACCAGGATCGATTCTCTGTTGGCCGGGCAGGACGAAGCCTTCGCCGCACATGCCGCACGGCAGGAGCAGACGCTGGCAGAAGCCGCTGAAAAACAGAACCGGGCCATTGCCGAAGCCGCCGCCGAACGGGAGAAGCGCCTGGCCGAAGAGTTTGCCGGGCGTTCCGCCGTCCTTTCCGCCGAGACCGCCGCCCTGAAAACCCAGGTCCGGGAAGTCCGGGAGGATATTGCCGCCCTGGTTGGCAGGGCCGAAAACCTTCTGGCGGAGCAGGACGAGGCCTTTGCCGTCCACGCCGCGGAACAGAAACGTACCCTGGCGGAGGCCGCTGATAAACAGAACCAGGCCATTGCCGAAGCCGCCGCCGAGCGGGACCAGCGCATCGCTGATGCTGCCGCTGAACGGGAGACGCGCTTGGCTGAGGAATATGCCGGGCGTTCCGCCGCCCTTTCCGCCGAGACCGCCGCGCTGGAAAGCCGGGTCCGGGAAGTCCGGGAAAATATTGCCGCCCTGGTTGCCAGAGCCGAAAACCTTCTGGCGGAGCAGGACGAGGCCTTTGCCGCCCACGCCGCGGAACAGGAACGCGCCTTGGCGGAGGCCGCTGAAAAACAGAACCGGGCCATTGCCGAAGCCGCCGCCGAGCGGGAACAGCGCCTGGCCGATGTTGCCGCCGAACGGGAGAGCCGCTTGGCCGAGGAGTACGCCGGGCGTTCCGCCGTCCTTTCCATCGAGACCGGCACTCTGGAGAACCGGGTCCGGGAAGTCCGGGAAGATATTGCCGCCCTGGTTGCCAGAGCCGAAAACCTTCTGGCGGAGCAGGACGAAGCCTTTGCCGTCCGTTCTATAGAACAGGAACGCATCCTGGCGGAAACCGCGGAAAGGCAGAATCGGGCTATTACCGAAGCCGCCGCCGAACGGGACCAGCGCCTGACTGCGGAGTATGCCGAACATTCCGCCACCCTTTCCGCCGGAACCGCCGCCCTGGAGAGCCGCTTCCAGGATATTCAGGGCAAGATCAGCGGCGTCGCGTCCCAAACGGAAACCCTGCTTGCCGATGCCCTTTCCAGCGCGGAAGAGAAAGCCCGCTTTGCGGCGGATGCGGAGTTAAAGCGCTGGCAGACAACCGCCGGTAAAAACTTTTCGGCTTGGGAACACTCTATTTCCAAAGCGGAAGCCGAGACCCGCTCTCTCCTTTCCGAACTGGAAACCTCTTCCGGGAATCTTCGGGATCGCATCTCCGCCGAAATCACGGCCATAGGGGAACGGTTTACTGTTTTTGAGAAGCAGACCGAAACGGCGTTTACCGAACTGGAACAAAAGCTCCTGAAGACCGCCGAAGATACGGAACAGAAAACTTTGGAAGTATCGGGGGAGCGGCTCGAAGAATACCGCCTCGCCCAGTCCGAGCAGTTCCGGCGTTTGGACACCATGGCGGAAGACAGCGCCCGTCTGGACGGGGAACTCCGCCAGTACATGCGGGACACGGAAACACGGGTCCGTCAGGACTTTGCCCGTTTCGAACAGGAGGCTTCCCATAACCAGACGGCGGCATCCGATGCGTTTGCCGATGTCGTGGCGGCCCTTAAAGCTGATCTGGGCCAGGTGGAACAGGAATTGGCGTCTCTCAAGCAGAAAGCCTGCGACAATGTATCTGAGCAGCTTCAGATATTCGATGAAAATTTCATGGCGGATCTTTCCAAACGCGGCGAAGACATAGACCGGCGCCTGGAGCAATGGCGGGCGGATTTGGACGTGAATCTCGCCACGCTTGCGGCAGCGGCTGCGGAGGAGCGCCGGAAACTGGATATTTCCCTCTCGGAAGAAGTGCGGCAGCATCTTCTTGAGCAGGATACCCGGCTTATCATGGATTTGGATCATTTAAAGGATGAGACCGCCGCCTTCGAGGAAGGTATACGGGGCCAGATGGCACAAGGCGACGAATCGCTCCGTTCTTTCAAAGAACAGCTTGAACGGGATATGGCCGAAGCCCGGTCGGTCGCTGAAATTTCGGTCAAAGCCGAACTGGGCCGATCCGCCCTTTCCATGACGGATACCCTCAAGCAGACTCAGCGGGACATTGCCGCATCCCTCCGGGAAATCACCGATCAGGTGGAAGCCCGTAACGGGGAACTAACCAGCCTCGCCGACGCCTCCCGCCGGGAACTGGAAGATTGGCAATCCAAAATCTCCGTCCAAATCCGTGATGTCGATGCCTTCATGGACGACATCCGCCGGCGGACCCGGGACTTGGCGACCGAAGCCGGCGAGCAGATCGCCGGCGTTCGCTCTACTATTATGGATGTTCAGTCCGAAGCGGCCTCCCGCCGGACCGAATTCTTCTCCCGAATCGAGGAGGAGGCTAAACGCCTGGATTCCCTCATCAAGGAAGCGGACCGCCACATCAAGGAATTCGTTACTCAGACCAAACTTTTTGAACAGACCGATGCGCTTAAGCGGGAGCTGGAACAACACATAGAAGACTTCCGGGGCGATCTTGACCGGCTGGAGCAACGCCGATCCGAAGCCGCGGAACTGGAAGTCCAATTCGTCAAGATAAAACGCCTGGAAGATGAAATCAACGCCAAAATGAACAACTTCCTGGCGGAAAAGCGCCGCATTGAACTCATGGAGAAGGACTTCAACCATGTCATTCATGCCTCTGTGGCCATGGAAAGCAAGCTGGCTCAAATTTCCGCTTCCGATGACACGCTCCAGGCCATGCAGCTCCGTATCCGCAAACTGGATGACGCGATGGCGGAGGCGGAGGAAAAATATCAGCGGATAGAACGGAAGAACCAAACCCTGGAGGCCACCAATGAAGGGATAGATCGCAACTTCAAATCCCTTCTGGAGACCGAAATGACCTTAAAGAATCTTGGCGCGGAGTTCAGCCGCCTTATAAAAGAAAAGGACGCCCTCAGGATTTCCGTAGAAACCCTCGGCCAGGAAATCGGGCAAGCTCAGAAAACGGCGGACAAACTTACGCTGCTGGACGGCGAGCTTTCTAACATAGAAGATCGGATATCGGAAATGCAGGCGGCACGGGAATGGCTCGCCAGGACCGAAACCCGGCTTACAGAACTGGATAAGGAAATTCAGGACAGGATCAGGCTTCTGGGGACGGCCCTGAAAAAAGAAGGTGCCAAAGGTATCCGCGATAAAGGCGCGCCGCCCATCCTTACCAGGGAAAACGTAATAAAACTCGCCCGGCAGGGCTGGACGGTGAGTCAAATTTCCGAAGCGTACAATCTCTCCAAAAGCGAAGTGGAACTAATCATAGAGATGGGGTCAAAGGACTAGAGAGACTCCCCCGCGAGCCGCGGAGACTCCTCCGCGAGAACGCGGTAGGCGCCTACGCGATCACGGTAGGCGCCTACGCGGACGCGGTAGGCGCCTACGCGATCACGGTAGGCGCCTACGCGATCACGGTAGGCGCCTACGCGATCACGGTAGGCGCCTACGCGATCACGGTAGGCGCCTACGCGATCACGGTAGGCGCCTACGCGGACGCGGCAGGGGCCTGCGCGGACGGCGGAGGAGCCGGGGAAAGTTCCAGGCTGCAGCCGGGAACAGGAAGTCCGGTCTCCGCCCTGAACCCGCCATTTGCATGTCCCGCGCTTGTGTGGTATATTGACTATTGTAGCCTCCGGTAAGGGGAAAGCGTTCATGTCTAGTCCGTCTTTGCGAGATCGGGGGAAATTTATGAAATCAATAAGGAGCGGCTTATGAAGACTCGATATATGCGGCTGGCGTTTTCTATCCCGATGGTTTTCTGCCTGACGGTAACAGCGGTTTTTGCTCAGGAAGAGAAGAATATCCTGGTTAACATGAAAACCATTCCGATGAAAGATGTGGAAACTCTTACCATTAACAGTTGTGCCGGTTTGCTGATACTCCTTGAGAGTAAAAATAACAGTGTCGTTATGAAGGAATACCAGGATGAGAGCGGGAAGAATACCAGTCAGGGTAACCCTTCTGTTACATCGGTCATCAATTCCGAAGTTGACGCCGATACCGGATACGAATTTACCATAGAAACGGTAACCCGCGTCTCGCCGTTCCCGATCGGCGGGTATACGGAAGTGTATATCCCCGCTTCCTTCCGGGGCGCGATCTCTATCATTGCTGAGGGCGGTATAGTCCGCTCGGAAGTGAACCTCTATAGCAACCGGCAAGTGGACATCTCGATTACCGACGGGGATCTGGAACTTAAACAGGTGTTTGCCCGGCAGATAAAGATCGCCGTGTCCTCCGGTTCTTTTCAGGCGGAAAAGTTGAGCGGGACGGAGATTAGCCTGCATCATACCAGCGGGCTCATTGATATCGGGGAGGTCCGCGGCCGGCTTTCCGTTGAAGCCCTGAGCGGTCCCATTACGGTGCGGGAACTGACAGGCGGCGGAAGCATCGTTACCCAGGCCGGTACTATTAACGTTGGACTGCGTAACGCGATGGATGACTTTTCCTGCGCCCTTACCACCGGCAGTATCACCATAACTACCCCTTCGGACCTGTTCTACAATCTTGACGCGGAAGCCAAAAGCGGCGCCATCACGGTAACGCCTCCCCGAGGCACCCCCATTAAAGCCTACGGTTCCGTACAGTGGGTTTTCGGCAGTGAGGCGGATGTAACTATTTCCACCAGGGTTTCGACCGGTTCCATTACCGTCGGTCCCCGGATAGATATAGAATAGCTATAGACTGGCCGTTTAACGGAAAAACACGGGACAGGGGAAATCTCCCCTGTCCTTTTTTTATTCCAGGTTAAAGGTATATTTGAGCAGCCTGCTTGTACACCACAGGTAAAGCGCGGCAAGGGCGGCTTCAGTAAGGGCGATTATCAGGAGATGCGGAGCGCCGGTTACGGGCAGCGAGAGGACGGCTTTGGTTAGGGGCTGTTGCAGGATGATCATAACCGCCAGGTACGCGCCAAACCCGGCAAACCTACGAAAACGGGGCGCGAGCTGACTGACCGTCATAGCGGCGTAGATGAGGCAGAACTGCTGGAAGACGACTATCAGCATAATCACGGCTGTGAGACTCAGGGTGGCGAAGTCGACCCTGTTCCACTCGGTCCACTGCCGGAAAATCCAGGGCAGGGATTCCGCCAGGTTCCTGAAATCGGTAATAAGCGTGAAGATCAGCAGGGAAAGGACGCCCGCTATGGCGGTCAGCAGGAAGGTACAGAGGGCGGCTATCGCTTTAGACGCCGCGAGCGCCCACTCAGGAACCGGCAGCGTGAACATCAGGTAGCCCTCGTCTTTCAGAAAGTTGTCCCGAAAGCGCAGGATTACCAGCGCCAGATTCACCGTGAGCAGCGCGAAGAACATTATTGGCCAGATCGTGTAGAGAACCTGCGTCAGCGTTCCTCTTCCCGCCATAGCCGGGGGTTCAAAGATGAGGCTGTTGACTCCCGCAACAACCGCCAGCACCTGGAGGACCAGATAGAGTACCGGCATAATCTGGAGCAGCGCCTTGAATTCATAACGGAGCAATTTTCCTAACATTTGAATACCTCTCTGAAAAGCGTATCTATGGACGCGCCTTTTTCCCTGCGGATGTCGTCGGCGTGTCCCTGAAGAATAACCGCGCCCTCTTTGAGGAAGATGATGTCGTCCAGAATCTGTTCCACATCCTGAATCAGATGGGTGGAGATCAACACGGCGGCGTCTTCGCTGTAATTGTTGATGATGGTATTGACGATATAGTCCCGTGCCGCCGGGTCGACGCCGCCTATGGGCTCGTCGAGAAGATAGAGCCGCGCCTTACGGGCCATCACGAGGGTGAGCTGTACCTTCTCGCGGGTGCCTTTGGACAGGGTTTTGAACCGTTTGCCCTGGCTTATGCCCAGGTTGGCGAGCATGGCCGCGGCAATATCCCGACGGAAGTCCGCATAAAAATCGGCGAAAAAGGACAGTATTTCCGTTATCCGCATCCCGCCGTTCAGCACGAAGCGGTCGGGCAGATAGGAAACCACCGCCTTACTTTCCACGCCTGTTTTCTTGCCGCAGATCAGCACTTCCCCTCCGGAAGGCTGTAAAAGCCCATTAACCAGCTTGATCAGCGTGGTTTTGCCGCTGCCGTTGGGCCCCAGAAGTCCGACAATACGGCCCCCTTCCAGATTTATGGTGATGTTATCCAGCGCCGTCTGTTTGCCGTAACGCTTAGATAAGTTTCTACATTCCAGTATCACTTCGTTCATAGGTTGCCTCCTTGAACAAGCCCCGCCGCATTTGTCTGACATGTCCGCGCCTTTAGCGCCCCGTCGAACATCTCCCGGATCTCCTCTGCGCTGAATCCCAGGGCCTCCATTGCGGCGAGCAACGTTTCTATCCGCTCGGAAGCCAGTCTTGAGCGGAGTTCCTTAATCATCTGTGTATCCTCCGTTACCATTTTTCCACTTGCCCTCCTGGTGGAGAGCAAACCGTCCCGTTCCAGTTCGGATAAGGCCCGCTGGACTGTGTTTGGGTTAACCGCATAGAAGGCCGCCAGTTCCCGGATGGAGTCTATCTTTGCCCCAGGCGCAAGCCGTCCCGCCGCGATTTGCCGTTTGATTTCGTCCATTAACTGTAGGTAAATGGGCCGTTCCGCTTGAAATATCATTGAATCATCTTGTCTCCCACTGTATTAAGGTATCACTGTATTAATAGTATAATACTTAATTGCAAAAGTCAAGAAAATTAAAAAAGGAGCGGTTTTGGGGATTTTACGCGCGAAGCGTAACAGGCTCCTAGTCGTTAGGGTTATTCTTATGCTACAACTTACCTAGAATCTTGTGGGGTTTAACCTTCACAAATTCCTGGTTAAAGAGGGCATAATACAGTATTTATTATATCAACACGTTGCCCGGATGGTTTTATGAACAAAATATTAAAAGAAAAAATCATGGAAGCATTTTCTTCGGTACTTCCTATTACGGTTATCGTACTCATTACCAGCGTGGCCCTCGTGCCGATGCCGGCGGGAACCATACTCATGTTTTTGGCTGGTGCCGCCCTGCTGATCGTGGGAATGGGTTTCTTCACGTTGGGGGCCGACATGGCCATGATGCCTATGGGAGAAGGCATAGGGATTCAACTCACCAAGACCTCTAACCTGTTTATCGCCCTGGCTGTCTGTTTTATCATGGGGTTTATCATCACCATTGCCGAACCGGATTTGCAGGTTCTGGCCCGGCAAGTTCCCGCCATCCCTTCTATGATGCTGATTCTCGCCGTTGCCATGGGGGTGGGCATCTTCTTGGTGGTCGCCATACTCCGTATTCTTTTTCGGATTCAGCTTTCGATTTTGCTGGTCATCTTTTATGTTCTTTTGTTTGGCGTAGTCTTCTTCGCGCCTCCCAATTTTATCCCGGTGGCTTTCGATTCCGGGGGGGTTACTACCGGGCCTATCACGGTTCCGTTTATCCTGGCTATGGGCGTTGGCGTGGCGGCCCTCCGAAGCGATAAGGATTCCCAGAACGACAGTTTCGGTCTGGTAGCCTTGTGTAGCATAGGGCCTATTCTGGCGGTCATTTTGCTGGGGCTTTTCTTCAATCTCGGCGGGGTCGATGTGGTATCCAATACGGTCCCCGTGGTGGAAACATCCCGGGATGTGGTAACAAGTTTTGCCCTGGAACTCCCCGAATTTTCCAAGGAAGTATCCCTCGCTTTGGGCGCTATTGTTTTCTTTTTTATTATTTTCCAACTAGTGTCCAGGCGCTATAAGAAGCATCAGCTTGGACGCATAGCCATAGGGTTTCTCTATACCTTTATCGGCCTGGTGGTTTTTTTAACCGGCGTCAACGTAGGCTTTATCCCGGTAGGCCACCTGCTGGGGTTTCAACTGGTGTCGTCGCCCTTCAAATGGATTTTGGTCCCCCTGGGGATGCTGATCGGGTATTTCATCGTGGCCGCGGAACCGGCGGTACATGTCCTGATCAAACAGGTGGAGGATATTTCCTCCGGGACTATACCGCAAAGCGCCATGAAACGGGGACTTGCCATCGGCATGGCCGCAGCCCTGGGCTTGACCATGGTCCGTATCCTGGCGGGAATTCCCGTCTTGTGGATTCTCATTCCCGGCTACGCCCTGGCCCTGGCCCTGACTTTCTTTGTCCCCAAGATATTCACCGGTATCGCCTTTGACTCTGGCGGCGTGTGTTCCGGCCCCATGACTTCGACCTTCCTGCTGCCTTTGGCTATGGGCGTCTGCGATGGTGTTGGAGGCAACTTGATGAAGGATGCCTTTGGCATCGTCGCCATGGTTGCTATGGCGCCTTTAGTCGTTATTCAGCTAATGGGGCTTATCTACGCTACCAAGATGAAGACATCCGCGAAACAGGTTGAGCAAACTATTGAGGTTATCCCAGCCGAGGATGTCAACGCCATTATCGAATTTGAGGAGGAACCTTCTGATGAGTGAAGATACAAAAAGGGAAGCGGCAAAACCGTCTTTACCGCAGGAAGTAAAAAAACCGCCGGTCATGAAGATGCTGGTTTTCATCGTTGATTGGGGGAAAATCAAGGCCATTTCATCGGTCTTTGAACAGGAAAACGTCAGGTTTCATTTTATCAGCAAGGGCCGGGGGACCGCCAGTTCCGAAATCCTCGACTTGCTGGGGATAGGGGCCAGCGACAAGGCAGTGATCATCAGCCTTGAACAGGATGTCATGATTCCGGTCCTTCTGAAAGAAGTCCGAAAAAAGCTCGGCTTCCACAGTCCCGGCGCGGGTATAGCCTTTACTATCCCTCTTTCGGGGATCAATAACGCGATTTTGCATATCTTTAAAGACAGTATCAATAAAAATGAGAAAATATTATTGGAAACAGGAGCTGTAAAAATGAGTGATACGAAACATGACCTTATAGTTTCAATTATAAATCAAGGCTACAGTGACGAATTTATGACCACCGCACGGGAAGCGGGGGCTACAGGCGGTACGGTGTTAAGCGCACGGGGGCTGACCCACCAGGGACCGGTTAAATTCTTCGGCGTTTCGGTCCAGGAGGAACGGGAAATCATCATCATCCTGACCAGCAGGGAGAAAAAAACCGCCATCATGCAGGCGACCAGCCAGGCATACGGCATTACCTCCCATGCGGCGGGCATCATCTTCTCCGTACCGGTGGACAACGTTATGGGCCTCAGCTTTGAATGATCGATTTGAAGGATCGGTTTGAATGAACAATGAGCCCCTTTTAGGGGCTTTGCCCCTCATCAAATAATCATGCAAAAAATATACAAACCCTTCAGTCGCCTATACCGCTATTTTTTGAGGATTCCTACGATCTCTTCGATTACCCGGTCAGCATCCTCATAGGGGACCTGGCAGGTGCCTACGGCGCGGTGGCCGCCGCCGCCGTATTTGAGAAGAAGGCTGCCCACATCCACCGAAGCGGTTTTATTGATGATGCTGTAGCCTACGGAAATTACGCAGTTCTGCTTGTTCTTGCCGTCTGTGATCCAGGCGGAGATGTTCTGTTTCGGGAACATGGCGTAGATTAGGAAGCGGTTCCCGGCATAAATGGTTTCCACCCCCCGGAGGTCGCTGATGATCACCGGACCATCAAGGCGGGTATGGTTCTTTACCATATCGATAAAAAGCTCGTTCTGTTTAAAGTAGACATCAATCCGCTCTTTCACATCAGGGAGGGAAAGAATTTCGTCTATGGTTTTGTCGATACAGGCATGGGCCAGGACTTTCATGAGTTCGTAGTTACTGATGGTAAAGTTTTTGAACCGCCCCAGACCAGTCCGGGGATCCATGATAAAGCCCAGGAGTACCCAGCCAGTGGGGTTCTTGATCTCATCCACCATCAGGTTTGCCGAATCAACTCGGTCTACGTATTCCAGCATGGACGCAAAACGGCCGAGTTTTTCTGCGCCCCCATAATAGTCGTAAACGACTCGGGCGCAGCTTGGCGCAATACGACTGACGCCGGAGATATTTTCAAGCTGCATCCCCAGCCGTTCCTGCTCGCTGGAATGATGATCAAACCAGAGTTTGCAGCCATTGATGTAGGGGACGTTGGCGACCACATCATTTTCCGTGGCTTCCACCAAACCGTCCTGAATATCTTTAGGATGGACGAATTTCCAGTCGTCCACAATCCCTAAGTATGTCAACAAGGCTCCGCAAGCCAATCCGTCAAAATCCGATCTGGTTAATAACCTCATACTATTCCTTTTAGCATCATACGATTGAGCCTGTTCCATTGAGCCAGAGGTTCGCAGCGTGCGTATTTAGCGTACTGTCAATTGGTTTTGGAACAGGCTCTATTACCAGCCTTTTAGTATTAACCGGTAATTATGGTTTCAATTTTGCCGACTATGCCGGCGGTAAACAGGTGAATATCCGGGACTTCCTTCTTAGGCATCCTAAAGCCTATTGCCCCAGGGTGGCCCCCGCCGTTTGTGAATCCCAGGAGGCCCAACAGGGTTCTTAGGTCCAGGCTGGTGAATTGAGCGCTCCGGCGAAGCCGGAACTGGACAAAATCGGAATATGCGGGGTCGTCATAGTAGGCGACAAGCCCCAGGTTTCCCGTTTCCTCGGCCAGGGTATCCGCCGCCGCTTTGGAAACGTTGACGATGCATTCCTCCCCATAAAGGGCGAACATTTCCGCCGATTCCTCTTTTCCCAGAACCGCAAAAGCGATGGATGCCGATTTTTGCCGCCCCTTTAGGATACGGTCGAAGCAATGCTTCTCCTGCACCGAAAAAAGGCGGATCGCGTCGAAAATGCCCCCCATGTTATTCCTGTTCTTGCTGGTTTTTTCCACAAGAAGGGCATCAAACACCTGACAGAACAGAAAATAATACCGGCGCTCTTTTGAAGACTTCAGATACTTCCCCCGGTGGGAATCCCCCACAACCCCCGTCAGAACAGCCAGGGCGATATTCCGGGAAAAGAAGTCCGTACCGGGAAACATATCTTTTTGCCGCGAGAACTTGAAGCAGAGGTACCCGATGAGTTCACAGGTACTGGAAGCAGAGGAAACCAGGCAATAGCCGGGGTCCCCTATATAGGCGGCGTCCGTTCCCAGGTGATGATCGATTTCCATCTTCCTGATCCTGGGGTCCGCGAGAAGCCGGTCTATAGAGGCGTTTCGGGCCATCATTTCCGGTTTCGGGGTGTTGAGGATCACGAGGGCCGAAATATCCTGCGGAACCGGGTCCTTTCCGTAGATGACGGAGACACCGTTGTATTTGCAGATCGCCAAAAGGTAGTTGAATTGCTCTACCACCGGTCCCGGCAGAAAAACGGCTGCGTTTTTTTCCAGCTTACGCAGCACCAGGGAAAAGGCCGCCAGGGAAGCAACACAATCGGCATCGGGATCTTTATGGCCAATCAGCAAAAAGGAATCCAGGCGATTCGATTCATCTATGATATTTTTGGCATAACGGCTTTTTGCCGCAATAGTCCGAATTTCTGTCTTTTTCACACCATAATCCTTATCGTTACACTCACGGCCTAAAGGCCATTAAGCGCCATGAAACCTGCCGCGCCGATCTGCCAGTCCTGCTGTTCCTCCCAGGAAACGATCAGGGTCGAACCGGCAAACCCTATCCGGGTATAAACGAACCCTTCGGGCAGAACCGGCAGGGTAACCGCCTTAGGAGCCGCGGTTTCTAACGGTGCCGCCCCAGGCCCGGTAAAGAACACCTGTCCGCCGGGAAAGAGTACCGCCGCCGTATCGGGGGGACGGTAAAACCCTGCAAGCTCCACGAATTCCTGCTCCCCGGCGGCATCCTTTTGCAAGGCGAAGTACCGCTGGGCGGGAAACTCCGGCGAAACCACCTCCGCCACAAGGGGTTTCCCCTTTCCGCCAGAATGTTCCGCCTCCTCAAGGACCGTCCGTATAGGCTGCGGCATATCCGGCTCAGTATAGGGGGACATGGCGCCCCTGAAAACCCCAACTGAAGAAGGCGCGCCCAAGACCGAAAGGTCCTCGGTACGGAAATACCAGACTTCAGGGCCGGGAACCCGCTGCCGCACCCCCCGGTAATACCAGAAGCCGTCATTCCCCCAGGCGAGCGTGTCCACATCCCACCCCTCTGACTGAGGCAGGGCGGCAAAAGCCGGAATCTCCGTTTCTTCCATTTCCAGCAAACCCGCCCCAAGACCCCACACCCGCACCGCCGGACCAGCCGGCGTTTCCGCCCCCTCCTGCGGGAAAAAGGTATCCTGGTAGAGGAGTACCGCAGGCATCCCCCGGTACATGAACAGGGACGCCGCGGTATAGGGGTCCCAGTCTTCCCGCCTGGAAACACGATACAGGCCGAGCTGGTCTTCCCGTGTTTCCCAGGCCAGAAACCCATCCCGATTCACCGCCATGATAAGCCGCCCTTCCCCGTCAACCGCCAAACCCGCCACATGCCGGGCCTGCGGCCAGGGCGCGAAAGGCTCCTCCGACGCCGCTGCGGGACCGGGTATCACCACGGGACCATCCATACCAAGCTCAAACCAGAGGGGCGTTTCCCCGCTTCTGACCAGGGCCAATAACGTGCCGGGGATAAAAACCGGCTCCTCAGCGGCGCTGATCTCAGCCGGTTCCGGGGCGGGGTCGGTCGGGGTCCGGGGGGAACAGCTTCCGGCAAAGGCCAATCCTGCCAGAAGTATGCACACCCGGAGGGCGAAAAGGGCGGTATGCGTAACCATTATCAACATACTATAAAAAAAAGCGGGATGAAAAACAACATGATTTACGAGAGCCGGGAGGTGAGGCTTTTTCTCCCCAGGTATTGTTTTTTTGGGGTTTCGCGCTATAGTAAGTACTAGCGCATTACCGAAAGAGGAGCGAATGATGGTTGATTGCCCCCCCCGTTGCGAAAAACGGGCAATAAGTTACCC
>JAITLF010000306.1 GCA_031278025.1 Treponema sp. | reverse complement strand
CAAGAATTTCTGGACTCGGGGGTATTGTGTGAGCACGGTAGGACTGAACGAACAGCAAATACGGGAATATATCAAGAATCAGGAAGATCTTGATAAAGGCCAACAGGGTCAGCTGAATCTTGATGGACCTGAAATAAACTAAAATGCCCCCTTTAAGGGGGCTTCCTCAAGCCACCGGCTATGCCGGTGGTAAATGACTCACCTAAGGTTTCGGAATAGCTTTAATTCTTTATATTTATCAAGAAATTGAGGCGGAAGACATACTGTTATCGGGGGCATTCGTTCCTTCCTTTGTCTACCAATACGCGTTACCTCATCCAGTTTTTTCTTGTTTAACGGCGGAGCATCGCTATAATCAATATCCTCATCATTCATCTTTTGAGATATTTCAATTGCTTTAAATTTCTTTTAGATATTCTTTTGGATATCCTATGAAAAGCGGAACTCAAGGCGCGGGGTTTTGAACAGACTCTGTTGTCTGTAATTTCAGTTTCAACCACAAACAAAACCACATCATTTACTATTCTAATAATATTCCACCGTTCCTCATTAATACTATGTACTTCATCAAGAATTTTTATATTTTTTATATATTTGGGATCCTTGAATACAAATATTGCCGTATTAAAATCAATCCAATGCCTTTTCAGATTTTCCCTTTCGGCTTATTTTGCGGGCATACGTAAAACGTATGCCAAACCGAAGGGTTTAGCGGTTTATTTTAACGCCCCCGCCCACGGTTGTTTCGTCTTCCGGCTTGTAAAACCGGATTTTTTATGGTATTCTTGGGATATGCCGGTACATATGGGAGCCTGGGTAAAACCCGCCGCAAAGCGCGAGGAAAAATTTAAAGAACCGGAGGAATTCCGGGTTATACTCCTCAACGACAATTATACCACGATGGATTTTGTCGTGGAAATTCTGGTAAAGATCTTCCATAAGAACCTTGAAGACGCAAACCGCATCATGATGAACGTGCACCGGAAAGGCAAGGGAATCGTAGGGGTTTACCCCTATGACATAGCTCAAACCAAAGTGAACCAGGTTTACGAGGCTGCTAAAGAGCATGAGTTCCCCCTCCAGTGTATTGTGGAAAAAGCGTGACCCATAGGGGGAACCTCTGTAGAGGGGTTGCGGAGGGGCGAGGGGGCGGACTTGCGGAGCAAATCCGCGACTTCCCCCTATTTATATGGGCAGGGAGGAATAGAGAGAATGAAAATTAGCCGCCAGGTGGTGGCCATCATGCACGCCGCTTATAACGAAGCGAGAGTTCAGAATCACGAGTATATCACGCCTGAACATATCCTTTACGCCGCCCTTGCCTTCTCGGAGGTTCAGGGTATCTTGACCGGCGCGGGCGCCAATCTGGATCAGATCAAACACGGCATGGAAACCTATTTTGAACAGAAGGTTCCGGTGCTGGACAATACCGAGCCGACTCAAACCGTTGGTTTTCAGAGCGTTCTGGAACGGGCCATGTTCCAGAGCCAGTCGTCCCAAAAAGACACCCTGGATGTAGCCGACATCCTGGTATCCCTCTACGATGAAGAACAGAACTACTGCGCCTACTACCTCCGCAAAGCAGGGGTTACCCGGCTGGAACTACTGGAGAGCATATCTCACGGCGCGGAGGCCGAAGGGGACGGTATTTATACCCTGGGGAAGGAGCATCCCGCGAGTTTTGTTGGCGGCGAAACCAGGGAAGAAACCCAGGAAGAGGGGGAGCCTGGCATCGACGGTTCCCAGAAACCAAAGGGGAACAATAAGCGGAACGCCCTGGAGCGGTACGCCACGGAACTCACCGCCCTGGCCAGGGAAGGCAAGCTGGAGCCGGTCATAGGCCGGGAGGCGGAACTTGACCGGACCGTGCAGGTTCTCTGCCGCAGGCTGAAAAACAACCCCGTTCATGTGGGGGATTCGGGAGTTGGGAAGACTGCCATCACCGAAGGGCTGGCCCAGCGTATCGTCCAGGGCAACGTGCCTCCTACCCTCAAGGATTTTTTGATCTTTTCCCTGGACATGGGCGCCCTGGTGGCGGGTACCAAGTACCGGGGCGATTTCGAGGAACGGGTTAAGCGCGTGGTGGAGGAAATCCTTAAAAGACACCGGGCCATCCTCTTTATTGATGAAATTCATACCCTGGTCGGCGCCGGATCCGTGTCCGGGGGCGCGCTGGACGCCTCGAACCTCCTTAAGCCCGCCCTTGCCTCAGGGAAGATCCGTTGCATAGGCTCCACCACCCATGAGGAGTACGGCAAATTTTTCGACAAGGACCGGGCCCTTTCCCGGCGGTTCCAGAAGATCGATATCAACGAGCCCGGCGAAGAAGATGCCATCGCCATCATCAAGGGGCTTAAATCCAAGTACGCGGATTACCACAAGGTCCGGTACAGCGATGACGCGGTGGAAGGGGCGGTGCGGCTTTCTGCCCGGTACATCACCGAGCGGCGCCTGCCCGACAAAGCCATAGACGTGATAGACGAGGCCGGGGCATTTGCCCGCATCGAGGCGTTCAAAAAGGCCAACGGGCAGGCCGGGGTTTCGGTTCAGGAAGGGACGGTGGAAATCATTGACATAGACCTTCCCCTGATAGAAACCGTCGTTTCCCGTATAGCCCGCATCCCCGAACGGTCCGTGGGGGAAAGCGAGAAAGACCGGCTCCGCGTCCTGGAGGACCGGCTAAAAACGCGGATCTTCGGCCAGGACGAGGCGGTTACCGCCGTGGTTAAGGCCGTCAAGCGTTCCCGTGCCGGGTTTAGGGCGGAAAACAAACCCATAGCCAACTTCCTCTTTGCCGGGCCGACCGGGGTCGGTAAAACCGAGTTAGCCCGGTCCCTGGCGGACATCCTGGGCATTGCGATGCACCGTTTCGACATGAGCGAATATCAGGAGAAGCATACCGTCTCCCGGCTCATCGGGTCGCCGCCCGGCTATGTGGGCTACGACGAAGGGGGCCTCCTCACCGACGCCGTACGGAAACAGCCGCACGGGGTGGTTCTGCTGGACGAAATTGAGAAAGCCCATCCGGACATCTACAACATCCTCCTGCAGATCATGGATTACGCCACCTTGACGGACAACAACGGGCGGAAGGCCGACTTCCGGAACACGGTCTTCATCATGACCAGCAACGCCGGGGCCAGGGACATAGGCAGGAACCTTATCGGCTTTGGGGAACGGATCGCCGGGGAGTCGGAAGTAACCAGCGCGGTGGAACGGATATTTACCCCCGAATTCCGCAACCGCCTGGACGGGGTGGTCCGGTTCGGCTGCCTGTCCCCGGACATCATGGTTTCCATAGTTACCAAAGAGATGGACGCCTTTAAGAAGCAGCTTGCGGAAAAGGGCGTTGCCCTGGAAGTTACCGAAGCCTGCGTCGCCCATCTGGCCGATGCGGGGTACAGCCGGGAATTCGGCGCCCGGAACGTAAGCCGCGTCGTGGAGGACACGATCAAGGCCTTCTTTGTGGACGAAGTTCTCTTTGGCCGCCTGAGCGAAGGCGGCGCCGCCCGTGCGGACTGGCGGGACGGGGAATACCGCATCGACATTCTTCCCCCCGGCGTTCCTCCCTCCGGCGTTCCTCCCACCGGCGTTCTTCCCGCGGACATCCTTCCCTGACCGGGACCGGCGGGCCAAACCGTGGGTATGATACGTCCGGGACCGGACGCCGCTTTTCCCTATCTTCCCCAAACCCAGCGCTTCCGTTTTCCCCCGGCTGCCAAAGCCCAGGGCAGCATCGTTGCCCTGGGAGGGAACCTGTCGCCGGGCATGCTCCTTTCGGCATACGAACAGGGCATCTTCCCGTGGTATAATCCGGAAGACCCCATACTCTGGCAGTCCCCGGACCCCCGGTGCGTGATCTTCCCGGAAAAACTCCGGGTCTCCTCCTCCATGAAAAAGCTCCTGCGGCGGGGCGCGTTCACCGTTACCTTCGACCGGGATTTCCCCGCCGTCATCACCGCCTGCGCCTCCGTTGAACGCCCCGGCCAGGACGGCACCTGGATCACACCCGACATCATCGCGGCCTACACGGAACTCCACCGCCTGGGCTGGGCCCACTCGGCGGAAAGCCGGCTGGATGGGGAACTTGCCGGGGGCTGCTACGGCGTCCGCATAGGCCGCGTCTTTTTTGGGGAATCCATGTTCTCGCGGCGGCCCAACGCATCCAAAGCGGCCTTCCTCACCCTGGCGCAGGCCCTCTTTGCGGAAGGAATCGCCTTCATAGACTGCCAGGTCCCCACCGCGCACCTCTGTTCCCTGGGGGGCGAAACGATAAACCGGGCAGATTTTCTCCGCCTGCTGCGGGAAACCCTCACGGCGGACGCGGCAAAAATCTGAGGCCGTGTTTTACGGTTCCGCACCGGCGCCTTTCCCCGTCATACCGCCGCCTTTCCCCGTCATAACCCCGGATGTACGGGCCGTAAACTCAGGTTTGCGATCAAGAAACCTGGGTCCGGAAGTTCAAGACCTGGGTCTGGAACTTCAAGACCTGGGTCCGGAAGTTCAAGACCTGGGTCCGGAAGTTCAAGACCTGGGTCTGGAACTTCAAGACCTGGGTCTGGAACTTCAAGACCTGGGTCTGGAACTTCAAGACCTGGGTCTGGAACTTCAAGACCTGGGTCTGGAACTTCAAGACCTGGG
>JAITLF010000270.1 GCA_031278025.1 Treponema sp. | reverse complement strand
GGAAGAGCATCTCGCGGTTATTGACCGCCGTCCTTACCTCGTACCACACACCCTGCGCCAAAATTCTTTTCGATCTCATACTGTATATAGGGGATTGACTCGCCGTTTTGCTTTAATCGGACGGGAAAAAAAGTGAAAAAACCGTGGTTTTGGAACAACTTCAAATGTAAAATAAAATTGCTGAGGGTGCACACGCTCCTATTGAAACACTCAAACAAAAATCCTACACTTACAAACGGACTAAAGTTCGGGAACTTTAGTCCGAAACATTGTGAGAGCATTTTAGGAGGTTACTATGCCGGAACTCAAAGGATCAAAAACAGAGGCAAATTTGCAGGTGGCTTTTGCCGGAGAATCCCAGGCGCGGAACAAATACACCTATTACGCGTCAAAGGCGGAAAAGGAGGGTTATAACCAGATAGGGGCGATCTTCCGGGAGACCGCCGACAACGAAAAGGAACACGCCAAAATCTGGTTCAAGCTGCTCCACGGGAACGATGTCCCCGATACAGCGGCCAACCTGAAAGACGCGGCCGACGGCGAAAATTACGAGTGGACCGATATGTACGCGGGTTTCGCCAAAACCGCCGACGAGGAAGGTTTCAGGGACATAGCCGCCCTTTTCAGGATGGTGGGCGCCATCGAAAAAGAACACGAGGAGCGGTACCGGAAACTGCTGGCCAATCTCAAGAACGGGCTGGTCTTCTCCCGGGACGGCGACCAGGTCTGGCAATGCTCCAATTGCGGCCATATCATCATCGGCAAGAAAGCGCCGGAGACCTGCCCGGTGTGCAAGCATCCCAAAGGTTATTTCTGGATCAAGGCGGCCAATTACTAGTGGGTAACGGCGGCCGTATTTCCCGGGACGATGCGTGGGAACTTTTCAGGAAACACAACAAAGATCCCTTCCACATACAGCACGCGCTTACGGTGGAAGGGGTGATGAAGTGGTACGCGGCGGATCAGGGCTTTCCCGGTGAGGAGGAATACTGGGGTATCGTGGGTCTTTTGCACGACATCGACTTTGAGGAATACCCCGGCGAACATTGCCGGAAAGCTCCGGAACTGCTGCGCGCGGGCGGCGTGGGAGAAGACATCATCCACGCGGTGGTGAGCCACGGGTTTGGGATTACCGTTGATGTCAGACCGGAACACCAAATGGAAAAGGTGCTTTACGCTTCCGATGAACTTACCGGCCTTGTCTGGGCGGCCGCGATTATCCGGCCGTCAAAAAGTACGCGGGACATGGAAGTAAAATCGGTAAAAAAGAAGTACAAGGTCCCCAATTTCGCCGCGGGCTGTTCCCGGCCGGTAATCGAAAAAGGGGCGGCCATGCTTGGCTGGGACCTGGACACCCTTATCGAAAAGACGATACTCGCCATGCGTTCCTGCGAAGATTCCGTGAACAAAGCAATGGAGTCGGTAAAGTAGTTGCCGGGCAAAGCGCTTATCGCCATGTCGGGCGGGGTGGACAGCTCCGTCGCGGCCCTTCTCATGCTGGAAGAGGGGTACGACTGTATCGGCATTACCTTTAAGCTTTTCTCAACCGGGGATATAGGCGGGGGGAATTGCCGCGTTTCCGGTAACGGCGGCGGCGTTTCCGTCCGCGCGCGGAAAAGCTGCTGTTCCCTGGAGGATGTAAATGACGCGCGGGCCGTCGCGTACCGCCTGGGAATACCCCACTACGTGCTTAACTTCGCGGAGGTTTTCCGCGGGGAAGTTATCGGGCGCTTTGTCGAAACTTACGAAAGGGGCGCCACCCCCAATCCCTGCATAGACTGTAACCGTTACATCAAATTTCCCGGACTGCTCCAAAAGGCGCGGCAGCTTGGGTTTGACGCGATTGTCACCGGCCATTATGTCCGGGTGGAAAAATCCGGCTCCCGGTACATTCTGCGGAAATCCGTTGACGCCGCAAAAGATCAGAGCTACGTACTCTACGCCGCCACCCAGGAACAGCTTGCCGCCGCCCGGTTCCCCCTGGGGAACCTTGTCAAAAGCGAGGTACGGAGAATCGCGGAAAGAGAGGGATTCGTCAACGCACGCAAGCACGAAAGCCAGGACATCTGCTTTGTTCCGGACCGGGATTACGCGGCTTTTATCGAGCGGTACACGGGCAGGGCGGCGGAGCCGGGCGACATTACCGACTTTGCGGGAAAGGTGCTGGGCAGGCACCGGGGCCTTATCCGCTATACCATAGGCCAGAGGCGCGGCCTGGGAGTGGCGAAAAACGAGCGGGTGTACGTGGCCGCGAAATCCGCCGCGGGCAATACCGTTACCCTGGGGCCCGAGGAATCGCTTTACACCAAATCGCTCACCGCGGACAACATCAACCTTATCGCCTGCGAAACCCTGGAAAGACCCGCGCGGGTAACGGCCAAAACCCGGTACCTGCAGGAGGAAGAGGCCGCCACCGCCCGGCAGACCGGCGAAGATACGATCCGCGTGGAATTTGACCGGGGACAGCGGGCGGTGACCCCGGGGCAGGCGGTGGTGCTTTACGACGGGGACGTAGTAGTAGGCGGCGGCACCATTACCGCCGCGGAATAGGCCGGGCGGCCTGTTTCAGATCAGGGTTTTTGCCCATTCCCGGACGGCGGCGGCGATCCCGTCCTGATCGCCCCGCAGGGGATTGCGGAAATCCTTCTCGCCGGCAAAGGTATTCCCCGCAAGCCGTTTCCTGAGCTTCCCGAAAACGTCGCCCTTCCCCCCGCCGTGGCAGACAAACAGGGCGACACGTTTATCGCGGATCCCGGCCCGCGAAATAAAGCCGCAGAGCGCCGGCGCGGGTGAAGCGGCCCAAACCGGGCAGCCGAGGACAATAAGGTCGTAGGCGTTTACGTCAACCGAAAAGGGCTTAAGTTCCGGTTCGGCCCGGGAAAAAACCTGTTTGCCGCCCCAGAAATACTTGGCAAGGCCCTTCCGTTTTTTGCCGTCAAGGGTTTCCAGTTCGAGAACATCGGCGTCAAGGGCGGCCTTGAGCTGCCCGGCGATAAAGCGGCAGTTCCCCTCATAGGAATAGTACACGATGAGCGTCTTCATGGGCTTCCTC
>JAITLF010000158.1 GCA_031278025.1 Treponema sp. | reverse complement strand
GGTATATAACTCGCGGCCCACATCGGTTTCGGTATACACATCCATGCCAAGAAGCGAAAAAGCGGATATATCCCAGGCGGGGCGCAGTTTATCGCTGAGAAACATTTTGTCGATATGTTCGAAATTCACCGTACCTGTTGCCGGCGGTTCCCCGTACTTTTCCCGGTAAAGATATTCGTCTTTTTTCTTCTGTTCGGCGATTTCCGCATCAAAACAGTACCTGCCGTAATTTGCGTCAAAGACAAGAATCCTCCCGCCGGGCCGCAGTACCCGTTTCCATTCCCTATATGCCTTTACCGGATCGTACAGGGTCCACGTTACATCCCTGCTGACGACAAGGTCAAAACTGTTATCGGAGAACCCCAGTATATGACTGTCCATCTTTAGAAGCAGGGGATTTACCCCCGCGGCATCCGCGTTCGCCCGGGCCTCTTTCAGCATTTCCCCGCTGCAATCAATGCCCGTCACCCGGTTACCGGCCCCGCTCAGAATGATCGAAAAAAATCCGGGACCCGTTCCCACATCCAGCACATCCATGCCGGTCTTTTTCGGCACATTCCTCAATATAGCTTGCAGCCATGCATGCTTACAATTAGATTCAAGTTCCTTCCGGATCATTTTACTGAACCGGGGCGCCACGGCAGACCAATACATTTCGATAGTGGGCTGAATAACTGACTTCTCCATAAGATAAACCTCTCGTTCCCATCAAAAAAATAAAACGTCAAAAAAGAGAGTTCATCTCCGGCTGGCGTCCCCTCACGGGACAATGGCGGGCTTAAATGCGGTCATTACATTCCTTCATGGAATATACCAGGAATTTACCACAGAAAAAATAACTTGTCAAGCAGGATTTTTTTGGCAGGTATGATTGCAAATTCGGCGCACTTAAAAGGGGGAAGTTAGCAGGTAGAAATGAGGGTTTTGTTACCAATGTATCAAACAGCCAGGCGCAAGGGATTGAAGCGGTATCCTTTTGCCCGTTTTGGGGTGTCGGGCAAAAGATACAGGGAACCTCCGGTTCCACGTAAAGCCCGGTCCGGCCGCATAGCGGCCGGATGCGCCCAATATATATTTTCAAACCTAAAGCAGTATTAGGAGGAGAAAGATATGATTATCGCGCTGAAACACAACGCGCCGAAGGAAGAGATCGGGAGTTTTACGGCCTTCCTTGAGAAGCAGGGGGTCAGGGTCCACCTTTCCGAGGGAGCTTCGCAGACCGTGCTGGGGCTTGTGGGAGACACTTCGGGGATCGACGAGGAGGGGCTTATGGCCCACCATCTGGTGGAGAAGGTGATCCGGGTGCAGGAACCGTACAAGCGGGCGAACCGGATGTTCCACCCCAAAGATACCCGGATCGACATCGACGCCGGCGGCGGGGAAATCCGGCATATAGGCGCGGGACACCTGGGTATAATCGCCGGGCCCTGTTCGGTGGAAACCAGGGAGCAGATCATCGCCGTGGCAAAGGCGGTAAAGGAGGCGGGCGCGGGATTCTTGCGCGGCGGCGCCTTTAAGCCCCGGACAAGCCCCTACAGTTTTCAGGGCCTGGGCTGCGGGGGGCTGGACCTGCTCCTTGAGGCGAAGAGAGAGACCGGCCTTCCCGTCGTGACGGAACTTATGGCTATCCACCAGCTTGAGGTGTTCGACGGGGTGGACATTATCCAGGTGGGGGCGCGGAATATGCAGAATTTTACCCTGCTCAAAGAGCTGGGCCGCTGTAAAAAACCCGTTCTCCTGAAACGGGGGCCGGCCTCGACCGTAACGGAATTACTGATGGCCGCCGAGTATATCATGGCCGGGGGCAACGACCGGATCATCCTCTGCGAACGGGGTATCCGTACCTTTGACAGTTATACGCGGAACACCCTGGACCTTTCGGCGGTCCCGGCCCTCAAGCGGCACACCCACCTGCCGGTGATCGTGGACCCGAGCCACGCCACGGGCATCGCCTGGATGGTGCCGGCCATGGCAAAGGCAGCTATTGCCGCCGGCGCGGACGGGGTGATTGTCGAGGTCCACAACAACCCGGAGGAGGCCCTCTGCGACGGCGAGCAGTCCATTACGCCGGACGCCTTTGCCGCGCTTATGGATGTTCTGAAAAAATACGCCGAATTTGAGGGGAAACTTTTACCGTGAAACCCATTGAAGACTGCACCGTGGGCATCGTGGGTATGGGCATCATGGGCGGCGCGGTGGCTATGGCCCTGGGGAAGCTCGCGCCGGCGCGGATTCTCGCCTGCGATCCCGACAGTAACGCTGTCGGCGCGGCTTTGGCCGACGGTGTTATTCACGAGGCTTTTGCGGACGCTGCGGGGATGCTGGGCCGCTGCGATCTGGTTTACCTTTGCGTAAATCCGTCCGCGCTGCTCGGTTTTATGGAAGACCACATGGAAGATTTTAAAAGCGGAACGCTTATCACGGACATTGCCGGCGTAAAGGGAAACATAGTTAATGTTATGGAGGCAAAACTGCGCGATGATCTGGATTTTATTCCCGGACACCCTATGGCGGGTTCCGAAAAGGGGGGCTATGGGGAGGCGCGTAAATGTGATTTCCGGGGGAAGAACTACATACTAACCCCGCTGAAACGGAACAGGGCGGAAAATCTGTCGTACCTCAAGGACCTTATCCGCCGCATGGGATTCGGCAGAATCACCGTTACCACAGCCGGGGATCACGACAGGAAAATAGCCTTTACCTCCCAGCTCTGCCACATTATCGCCGCGTCGCTTATTGACTGCGAGGCCGATACGGAGATCACGCGCTTTGGCGGCGGCAGTTTCGAGGACCTGACCCGGATAGCCATGCTCAACGCGCCTATGTGGACGGAACTTTTTCTGGAAAACCGGAAGGAACTGCTGGCGCGCATAGGCCGGTTCGAGGAAAGCCTGGACGCAATCGGGGCCCTTATCGCCGCGGAGGACAGGGCGGCCCTGGAAGAGCGTCTCCTGGCGGTACGGGATCGCCGGGCTGCGATGGCGGGGTAGTA
>JAITLF010000001.1 GCA_031278025.1 Treponema sp. | reverse complement strand
CTGAAAGCCTTCAGGTGATTTGGAAACGTATCCAGCCATCATGTAAGAGGTGGACCCTCGGCGGGGTGCGAGGCAGAGCCCTGCGGGGAGCAGGGAGAGGCACGCTGGGTCCGGGCAGCGCCCCGTGGAGTGCGGGCGGACCCCGGCGGGGCTCCGCCCCCTCCCCCAGGGTCGCCGCCCAAGTTTGGCATAATTCCAGGAAACCCAGGTTTCCTGATCAAAAACCCAGGTCTCTTGATCAAAAACCCAGGTTTCCCGTCAGGAAAGAGAGGTTTCCTGACGGGAAACCTCTCTTTTTTGGGTGGTGATGCAGAAAGTATGAGAAAGAAGGCAATGTGGCGGGAAGATGGTAAAATGGAAATATGCAAATAGCCATCACCATCAATTATGGCCATGGGTGCCTTATCATACTTTCTGCATCACCACAAAAAAACAAACCTTCCCCCGTAAAAAAGCCAAACACGCAACGGCACCCGGCTGCCATGTTCCGCGTTTTCCCGAAAAAATTCAACCAAATTCAATAAATATCTTTATGTACTCCGTGCGGTTTCACGGGTACACTGAGATGGATCTAATTTATTTCCAGGAGGAAGAAATGAAAAAAATCTTTGCCGTTTTATTGGTTCTCGTAACCGCGTCCGCTGCCTTCGCCGGCGGCGGACAGCAGTCGTCAGGAGGCGGTTCTGCAGGCGGCGTAACACGGGGTATGGATCGCAAGATCGTCATGGGCTATTCCCAGATAGGCGCGGAATCGGAATGGCGCACGGCCTGTACCAATTCGGTCAAGGCCGCGGCGGAGGAATGGAACATCGAACTCATTTTCTCTGACGCCCAGCAGAAGCAGGAAAACCAGATGCAGGCTATCCGCTCGTTCATCCGGCAGAAGGTTGATATTATCGGCTTTACCCCGGTGGTTGAAACCGGCTGGGACGCGATCCTGCAGGAAATCAAAGACGCGGGTATCCCCGTTATCTGCGTGGACCGCCAGGTAACTCTGGCCGCTGGCAAGCGGCAGGAAGACTATATTACCGCGTTTATCGGTTCCAACATGCAGGCGGAGGCGAAGAAGGCTGTTCAGTGGGTCGTCAACTATATGAAGACCACCGGCAACACCAAAAAGAAAGATGACGGCAGTGTTGACATCAATGTTGCCATTCTTGAAGGCACCACCGGTTCAGGCGCTCAGGTAGGCCGCACGGAAGGCTGGAACGAGGATATTGCCAAGTATCCCAATTACAAGACCATCTTCAGGCAGACCGGCAACTTTACCCGCGCCGAGGGCCAGCAGGTCATGGAAGCCTGGATGAAGAGCCCCCAGGCGAATGACATCGACATCCTCTTTGCCCAAAATGACGACATGGCTATCGGCGCCATTGACGCCATCAACGCCGCGGGTAAAAAACCCGGCTCCGATATTATTATCGTGTCCATTGACGCGGTAAAAGGCGCGTTTGACGCCATGCTCCGAAAAGAGCTGAACGCCACCATCGAATGCAACCCGTTGCTCGGTCCCCAGGTTATGGATACCGCAGTGAAAATTCTCACGAAGCAGCCCATCACATGGTGGGTAGAATCCGAAGAGGGCCAGTTTGACTGGACCAACGCCGAAACCGCCTATCCAACCAGACAGTATTAGGAGCTGTACATATCCTTAAGGTGATTGAGGCGTTACGGGGGTAGCGCCTCCCGGAGAGAGGGGAGTCCGCAACGGCGTGGGGGCGCAAGAGGTCGAAGGTGTTCCGCAGGCCCGCAGGCTCCCCCCTCCTTCTTTACGTGCAGGAAATATTATGGCTGACAACGATACTATTCTTAAAATGTCCGGCATTGACATTCGGTTTCCCGGCGTTCATGCCCTGGACCATGTTGACTTTACCTTGCGCCGGGGGGAAATCCATTCCCTGATGGGTGAAAACGGGGCGGGAAAGTCGACGCTCATCAAAATCCTTACCGGGGTTTACCGGAAAAACGGGGGAACTATTGTTCTGAATGGTGAAGAAATTCATCCTGCAAGTCCCCTGGAAGCCCGCCTGTTAGGAATCAACTCCGTGTATCAGGAGGTTAACCTCTGCGATAATCTTACGGTCGCGGAAAACATTTACGCGGGCCGGCAGAAAACGCGGGCCGGAAAAATTGACTGGAAGTATATCAGAACCGGCGCGGAAGAAGCGTTGCGCCGGCTTACGATAACCATTGATGTTACCCGTCTTTTAGGCTCCTATTCGGTGGCAATCAAGCAGATGATAGCCATAGCACGGGCGGTAAACATGAACTCTACGGTGCTGATCCTCGACGAGCCTACCTCAAGCCTTGACCGCCCCGAGGTCGAACAGCTTTTCGCCACCGTGCGGAAGCTGCGGGACGAGGGTCTTTCGGTTATATTTATCTCCCACTTTCTCGATCAGGTTTATGAATTATGCGACCGGGTTACCGTTCTTCGGAACGGCAAACTGATAGGAGAATTTGTGTTAAAGGATCTTCCCAAACTGGAACTGGTTTCCCACATGGTAGGGAAAGATTTCTCGTCACTGGAAAAGCGGGACAAGACATGGGGGGACAAGGCCGGGAACGAGGTTTTGGTTGAGGCGAAAAACCTCGGCAAGCGGCGCAGGATCGATCCTTTTAATCTGGTGATACGGAAGGGCGAAACCCTGGGGCTGGCGGGCCTCTTGGGTTCGGGCCGTACCGAAGCGGCGGGCCTCCTTTTCGGCATTGACGAGGCGGATTCGGGGGAACTGTTGATAGGGCGGCGGAAACGTTCATTCAAACGGCCGGGAGACGCTATTAAGGAGTTTATCGCTTTCTGCCCGGAGGATCGCAAAAAATACGGCATCATCCCGGAACTGTCGGTGCGGGAAAACATCATTTTGGTAATGCAGGCAAAAAACGGCATCCCTCAATTTGTTTCCCGGCAGAAGCAGGAAGAAATCGCCGAGGAGTACATAAAACTGCTCAACATCGTTACCCCGTCGCCGGAAATGCCCGCGGGCAATCTTTCGGGGGGCAATCAGCAAAAGGTGATTCTGGCCCGCTGGCTCGTTACCAAACCGGAACTCCTGATCCTTGACGAGCCGACACGGGGCATAGACGTGCATGCCAAGGCTGAAATCATGAACCTGGCGATGAAGCTCTGCGATGAAGGCATGGCGCTGGTGTTTATCTCTTCGGAGCTGGAAGAGGTGATCCGCTGCTCGGATCGTATCGCCGTTATGCGGGACCGAAAAAAAATCGCCGAAGTTTCGGGAGCGGATATGAGCGAAGAAAAAATTCTCAAAACCATAGCAAGCGCGGAGGTATAGTATGGCGCAAAAAAAGTTCACCTCCCTCGCGGGCAGCAAAGTTTTTAGCGCCCTGGTCGTACTGGCCCTGCTTCTCCTCTTCAATCTTATTTTCACCAAGAATTTTTTTGTCATCAGTATTATGGATGGACACCTGTTCGGTACGCTGATTGATATCCTAAAACGGGGGTCCAGCCTTGTCCTGCTTTCCCTGGGAATGACCCTGGTGATCGCTTCTACCGGCGGGGCGGATCTTTCGGTCGGAGCGGTTATCGCCATTACCGGCGCAATGGTTGCCCGGCTTATCGGCGGCCAACTGGTAATAGTTGACGGCGTTCAAACCTACCTATCTCAGACGCCAATGGCGCTGGCTATTGCCGCGTCCCTGGTCCTCGCGCTGGCGTTGGGCGCGTGGAACGGCTTCCTGGTTGCCTACGGCAAGATACAGCCTATTGTCGCTACCCTGGTACTGATGGTAGCCGGACGGGGTATTGCCCAGCTTATTACCGGCGGACAAATCATCACGATTTATTACAAACCATTCCATTTTATCGGGTATGACGGGTATGTGTTGGGACTGCCCTTCCCGGTGTACATGGCCCTGGCGGTGTTTGTCATCGCGCAGGTGTTAACCAAAAAGACCTCCCTGGGTTTGTTTACCGCCGCGGTAGGCGGCAACGCCGCGGCAAGCTGGTACGCGGGCATTAACGAAAAAGCGGTAAAGATGTTCAGTTTTATTTTCTGCGCCTTCTGCTCCGGCGTGGCGGGGCTTATCGTCTGCTCCAACATAAAAGCTTCCGACGCGAATAATGCGGGGCTTAATATGGAACTTGACGCCATTCTTGCCGCGGTTATCGGCGGCGCCAATATGTCCGGCGGCAAATTCAGCCTGGCGGGAGGCGTTGCCGGCGCCCTGCTGATACAAACACTGACAACAACGATTTACTCCTTTGGCGTACCGCCGGAAGTATCCCTGGTGGTTAAAGCCCTGGTCGTCGTACTGGTCTGCTTCCTCCAGTCGAGCGTCGCCGCGGGTTTCTTTATCCGCGTAAGCGGGCGCGTGAGCGCCGCCGGTTCAGCGGGAGGAAGTGAGGCATGAAAAAAGTAAATACAAAAAAACTAACTATAAAAAAACTAAATATAGAAGCCTTCGCTGCAAGGTATCTTTCCGTAGCCGCGGCAACGCTGCTGTTTTTTGCCGCCTTCGTCTTCGGCTCTGTTTCGTACCGGGGTTTTTTCGATGTTCAGACCTTCCTCAATCTGTTTATCGATAAATCCTACCTGATCATTTCCGCGCTAGGCATGACGCTGGTAATACTTTCCGGCGGCATAGATCTTTCGGTCGGTTCCGTCGTTGCCCTTACCACCATGATCATTTCCTCCCTCACCGAGTTTGCCCATGCCGATCCTTTTGCCGCGGTTTGTATCGCCGTCATTACCGGCGGCGTTATCGGTTTCCTCATGGGGTGTATCATCGCCTTCTGGAACGTACCGCCGTTTATCGCTACCCTGGCGGGGATGTTTTTTGCACGGGGGGCCTGTTACCTCATCAGCATCCAGTCAATTTCAATCAGCAACCAAACCCTGAGCGGCCTGGCTATCTGGAAACTCCGTTTCGGCACCGGAACGGGAGTCCCGTTTATTTCATTGAACGTGATAATAGCCTTTATCATGATCATCGCGGTTATTTACATTTCCCTGCATACCAGATTCGGGCGAAATATATACGCCATCGGCGGCAGCGAACAGTCGGCGGTACTCCTGGGCATTCCGGTGCGGAAAACGAAGATTGCCATTTACACGGTGAACGGGTTCTGCTCCGCCGTGTCCGGCGTGGTGTTCAGCCTCTACATGCTTTCGGGCTACGGCCTCCACGGCCAGGGCATGGAGATGGACGCCATTGCCGCGGTGGTTATCGGCGGCACGCTGCTGTCAGGCGGCGTAGGCTATGTATATGGGTCGGTGTTCGGCTCCCTTACCATTGCCATCATTCAGTCGCTGATCATGTTTAACGGACGAATCAACTCCTGGTGGACCAAAATAACCGTAGGAATACTGCTCCTGCTGTTTATCGGCCTCCAGCGGTTTATTGTTGTACTGGGCAATAAGAAGGAATAGGGGCTGTATGGCCCCAAATCCATGAGGGAGGCTTACGGAATCGAGGGGCCTGTTCAAACGCCTAATACCCGGAGGCCAGCCGGATGGGTGCTGTTCGGCCCGGGGTGAATCCCTGACGGCGTGCTTTCAGTTTTCAAAGATTGGACTTGAATCCCAGGGGATTGGGCTTCAATCCCAGGGGATTGGACTTGAATCCCTGGGGATTAGACTTCAATCCCTGGGGATTAGACTTCAATCCCTGGGGATTGGACTTGAATCCCTGGGGATTAGACTTCAATCCCTGGGGATTAGACTTAAATCCCTGGGGATTAGACTTCAATCCCTGGGGATTGGACTTCAATCCCTGGGGATTAGACTTCAATCCCTGGGGATTAGACTTCAATCCCTGGGGATTGGACTTCAATCCCTGGGGATTAGACTTCAATCCCTGGGGATTGGACTTCAATCCCTGGGGATTGGACTTCAATCCCTGGGGAGCGGCGTTCGCTGTGTCCCCGGTGTCATTACCCCTTTATCATGCTTTCTAAATCACCGCCGGCGGTTTTTAGGGTTTTATGTACGAAGCGCAACAACCTTCAAAAACATGCCCCGTGCAACAGCCGCTGCCGGGGAGGCGCACGTAACGGCACGTGGTTTAGTCAACAACCCTTGAATACCCCGAAAGATCGTACGTGCTGGTGAATTGAGGCACGTACGCTATGCCGGTACTCACCCTGACTTTCCCGGTAAACCGGTAGTGTATGTCCCGCAAGGCCGCTATCTGATTCAGAAGATTCCGGCTCATGTTGGTAAAATTCATCACCAGAAAGATATCCGCCTCCGCCGGGCTTTCCGGGGGAACGGTCAGGATGTCTTCCCGGACTCCCTCCGCCCAGAGCCGTCCGGCGTTGTACAGCTCATAGTTAAAGGCGGAAAGCTCTACCGGGAAACTATTGGGGTTGTCAATCTTCAGGGTGATCTTAAACCGGGTATTGATGAGTTCCGCCTTCTGTACGGCGATTGCGGTGATCCGCACCTCCGGTTCCCGGACCGCGGGGAACGCCGCCGCCGCCGAGACGGGAATCGTTACCTCCCCGCCGGAGGCATAGGCAAAAACGATGTCTACGGTCAACTGCGCTTCTCCCCCCGGGCCCGGCAAATCCGGAAACATCTCCGCCGCCAGCGGGGTTTCCAACTCCAGAGGATAGGTCCCCGAAGAACCGGCCGCCAGCGTTCCCCCCTCCATGCTCAGAGACCCCTCCCCGCTCCGTTCAATGCCGTTCACCGCTATCTTCCAGGCCGCTGCCCGGACATGGGCCGCCTCGGCCCTTGGGTTAGCCGCTTCCAGGAGGAACGCCAGAGAGAGGCTGCCCGGGGTAACCGCCTTTAGGCGGTCAAAGGTAAGCCCGGCAACGGGGTCATCCTGGGGAGCCGCTGGGGGAACCATCGAAGAAACCGGGCGCGTTTCCGGGAGGGGCGGCGCCCGGGTTACGCATGACATGGTTACCCAAGATAATAGAAGCAACAAAAAGAACGCCTGACATCGTACTGAGTTCATCGGTTTATTATTATCGGCACGGCGCTTCCAAATAGAAAGGTAGTATTCAAACGGGTAAAGCCGTTAGTTCACGGTAATGAGGTACCGCCAGGGCGAGAGACCACGGCGCGGGCGGTTTTAGGGGAAATTGGTGCCGGCGGCGCTTCATGAAAGGGTATAACCTCTTGCTTGCGGGTCCCTAACCTCGTACTATCCTGTAATATGAAAATCTGGTTCGCCTCCGGCAATCTCCATAAAAAGCAAGAAGCCGCCGCCCTGTTCCCCGGCTGGGATATAAAACTCCCCGGCGATGCGGGACTCCCCTTTGATCCCGAAGAGACCGGTTCCACCTTCCTGGAAAACGCCCTGCTTAAAGCCCGGATCCTTTACCGGCAACTGGCGGCGGGCGGGCTTGGCGGGCCGGTACTTGCGGATGACTCAGGAATCTGCGTGGATGCCCTGGGAGGGCGGCCGGGGATATATTCGGCGCGGTATGCGGGCAGGGACGGCGCGGGACTGCCGGGGAGGGAAAAACCGGAAGCCTCCGATAGGTGTTGCTCAAGAAGGCGGAACGCCCTGTTGTTGGAAGAGTTGGGGGACACCCCCAACCGCAAGGCCCGGTTCGTCTGCGCCATGGTCCTTCTGTGGGACGAAAACCGTTTCCTGGCGGTCCAGGAAACCCTGGAAGGGGAACTGGTCCGTCCTGGCGAAGGCCGGGGGGCGGGCGGCTTCGGCTACGACCCCATCTTCTCCCTGCCGAACCGGGGGATTACGGTGGCGGAATTGTCCGGGGCGGAGAAAAACCGGATCAGCCACCGGGGAAAGGCGGCACGGCTCATCGCGGGACTTTTGGAGGGAAACGGCGCCCTCCTCAATTAACCGCCCCGCGAAGACGGCGGATTCCATCGGAATACGCTCGCTATGGACCTTTGCCGGGCGAAAAAGCCGAAAAGCCTGGCTGGTGGTGTACGCCTGTTGCCGTAAATCCGGTGAGTTTGGCTTCGGCGTCGGGTGGCTGAGGCGAGCGTTACCGGCGGGTGCTTTGCGGCTGACTTGCGGAGGAGCTTTCTGGCGGCGTTCAAGGGGGACAGCCGGAAAGTCGGGAAAGCGTACACCGGTGGGATGGAAGGGAACAACTGCCGGCTGGCGGCAGGCGAAAGGATTTGAGCCGGGCAGGGTAACCATCGCGGTACTGCACGGGGAAAACGACATATCATATTCTGATTTACCGTTGAAACGGTACCGGTTTCGTATACCCTGCGTTTTTGAATCCCCCTTCGGAGACTCTGGGGGCAAAGCCCCGCCGTATCCTACCCGGCAAACGCCTTCTTGAGCAGGTCCAAGTCCAGTTCCGGATAGACCGGAAACCGGTCCAGGAGCTTCTTCACCCGGTCCTGGGCTTCGGCCTTGGCTCTCGCTTCAATCACATACTTTGCCTTGCTCTTCTTGGCCGCGTCCCGGGGGTCGGGGGCGGGTTTGGTGTTTTTCAGTACCAGGGCGATAACCGCACCGAGCTCTTCCATCTCGGCCCTGCCCATCCCCAGGGTGGTAACCGCCGCGCCGCCTATGCGCAGACCCGAAGTATACCAGGGACCGTTGGGGTCGAAGGGAAGGCTGTTCCGGTTCAAGGTGATGTTCGCCTCGTGGAGGGCGCTTTCAGCCTGACGGCCCGTGATCCCTAAGGGCCGCACGTTGACCAACAGAAGGTGGTTGTCCGTACCGCCGGTAAGAACCTCAAGACCATTTTTGATGCACGAAGCGGCCAGGGCCTGGGTGTTTTCCACGACGCGCCGGGCATAGTCCCGAAACTCCGGCGTTCCGGCCTCCCGGAACGCCACGGCTTTGGCGGCGATAACATGGGGCAAGGGACCGCCCATGGTAAGCGGACACCCCTTATCCAGCGCCTCGGCGAACTCGGCGGCAGCGAGGATCAGCCCCGCACGGGGACCCCGCAGGGTCTTGTGAGTAGTGCTGGTTACCACATGGGCGTGGGGAACCGGGTCGTAGTCCCCGGTAAAAACCTTACCCGCCACGAGGCCGGCAAAGTGGGCCATGTCCACCATGAACACGGCCCCCACGCGGTCGGCGATTTCCCGCATCCGCTTAAAGTTGATCTTCCGGGGATAGGCGGAATACCCGGCAAGAAGGATGAGTGGCCGCACCTCCTGAGCCTGCCCTTCGATGGCGTCATAATCCAGCAGCCCGGTTTCTTTGGACACCCCATAGCCGTACACATCGAACATCCGGGCGGAAACATTGTACCGGTACCCGTGGGTCAGATGGCCCCCGGAGTAATAGTCCTGCCCCAAAAGGCGCTGGTTCCCCAACTCCCCCTTGAGTTCCCTCCATTGGTCATTGGTGATTTTATAGAGGTTGGTCTCCCCGTACCGGGCCAGCGCTGGGGCTTCAATACGGGTAGCGAGGATGGCCCAGTAAGCCAGGAGGTTGGCATCCGCCCCGCAGTGCGGCTGGACATTGGCGTATTCGGCGCCAAAGACCCTGCGGGCTTCTTCAGCAGCCAGGGACTCTATGGCGTCGACATGCTCGTTGCCCGCGTAGAACCGGTGGGCGGGCATACCCTCGGCATATTTGTCGGTAAGGAGGTTCCCCATAGCAAGCTGAACGGCCAGAGAGCAGTAATTTTCGCTGGCGATAAGCTTGACCCGCCGCCGCTGGTTTTCAAGCTCCCGGACGATGGAACCGGCGATTTCCGGGGCAACCCTGGCGGTTTCCCAGAGATTACAAAGATAGGCAAGAAGGCCGGTATCCACCTTTTCGGGGGGAGTAGCGGCAAGATAGGCGTTTATAGGATTTATATTCATGAACTCAGGATAGCCGGAGGGAAGAGCAGGATTCAAGGGTCCGATGACATCCCCCCAGGGCGAGCGCATTAAACATTCTTAGGGAGCAGCCGCCACAGGTTCCCTACACCGGAGCCCCGGCGGGGGTATTCTTTTTTAATGCGCTCGCCTTGAGCCGGGAAGCTCTTGATAGGAAGTAAATTTTGATAAAATTTTTGATAAATTTCCCTTGACAGCGGCCCTCGTTTGGGTTTAGGGTATCGATACCATAAACTATATGCGGGCTGACCGCGCTCGTTAGTATCAGCGGCTATTTTTATGCCCTGGTAACAACTTTGTAGATTGCCCCGAGTGTCGGGTACCCGTGAGGGCCCGGCGGCCCCATATAGGCCGTGGTAACACTCGGGGTTTTTTATGCACCGAGACCAAAACTATCTGGAGGTGTCCTATGGACACGAACAAAACAGAACGGCAAAACGATCAATTAACGCCGTTCACCTTCGAGGATCACGCCGTCCGCACGGTATTGATTGATGATGATCCCTGGTTTGTCGCACAAGATGTTGGCGAAATACTGGGGCTTACTAATGTCAGAGCTACACTTGCAAGTTTCCCAGACAACGAAAAGGGTGTAAATACTATTTACACCCTTGGCGGCAAGCAGGAGATGCTCACCGTGAACGAGCCGGGACTGTACCGGCTCATCTTCCAGTCCCGCAAGCCGGAAGCGGAACGGTTCAAATACACTGAGCTGCTCCGCGATAGTGGCGCAGGAGAGGCATTTCTCTCCATACAGTTTTTCTGCTTCTTTCCGCTTTTCGTCCCGATCCATCAGGTGTGTTTCCGCAGTTCCTTCAAATCCTTCCGCAATTCGCGGAAGCCGTTGTTCACCGTCAGCTTCAGTTCGTCCAGCGTCTTCATCACCGCATCGTGCGAAGTCTCAAGCGCCGCTATGCGCTCCCCGTGAACATTGATTACTCCGTACAGTTCCTTGTACGCCCCTTTCCCGCCGCCCGCCGAAACAATCGCCCCCAAAATTGAAAATAATAACCCGTTGTCCACGTACCATTCCTCCCGGTAATATTCCGCAATAAGTAAAAGCCACGCCGCGTATTCCCGCAGGACGATCACGTTGCGTTCAAGGGCGCGGTAGTTTTCATAGGACAACCACAAGCCCCCGTCCCGCTCATCAAACACTACCGCTTCCTCCGTTACGATTTTGTTTTTCTCGTCATGCTCCCGTATATGCTCAAGCCGCGCCGCAGCGTTTTTGATTTCAT
>JAITLF010000018.1 GCA_031278025.1 Treponema sp. | reverse complement strand
TCCGGCCGCCGTTGCGGCCGGACCGGGCTTTACGTGGAACCGGAGGTTCCCTGTATCTTTTGCCCGACACCCCAAAACGGGCAAAAGGATACCGCTTCAATCCCTTGCGCCTGGCTGTTTGAAGCATTGGTAACAAAACCCGAAGCCCAGCCTGTTAAATTCCATCCCTAAAACAGTATAACAAAGGGGCAAGGAAGCCGCTCCCGCCTGGCCGCGGCATTAAGGCCCTTGCGCCAAAATCCGCCGCCCGGTAACAGCCCCCCTACAGGCTTGGCATTTTAGCGACGCTGTCCTAAGATAAGGCATGGGGATGACAGAACATTTTCGCGAGGCTATTACCATCAGGACCGACTGGCCCGCGGGCGCAGCGGCCGGCGATAAAACGGCCGAAATGCCGCTGGTCCGTTTCCAGGAATTTCTTGTACGGGAATACCCGCTTTTCCACAAAAACACGGAACGACGGACGTCCGGTCCCTACGCGGTGATCTACCGTTGGCCGGGACAGCGGCCCCGGGGAAAACCGCCGCTTTTTCTGGCCCATTACGACGTGGTACCCGCGGAGGCCGGGCATTGGGATACCGGGCCTTTTGACGCGGAGCTGCGGGACGGCTACATTTACGGCCGGGGAACGCTGGACATGAAGGGCATCCTTATCGCCCTTATGGAGGCGGCGGAGGCGCTTTGCGCGCGGGGATTCCGGCCGCGGGAGGATATTTGGTTCGCCTTTGGGGGGGACGAGGAACGCGCGGGTTTTCTGGGAGCCGGACATTCGGCGGTATGGTTCGAAGAACAGGGTATACATTTCGACTGGATTCTCGATGAGGGGCCGGCCATCGGCGAAGGGCAGATCGAGGGTGTAAAGGGCCCGGTGGCCTTTTTCGGTATTGAGGAAAAGGGCTTTCTAAGCCTTGATCTTACGGTGAGGCAGCGGCCGGGCCACGCCTCAAGGCCGCCGCGTATCCAGGCGGCCGTTGTGCTGGCAAGGGCCCTGATCCGGCTTTCCAAAAGGCCCTTTCCCCGGCGGCTTACCCCTACAGTGGAAAGTTTCCTCGCCCGCCTGGCCCCCCTTGTGCCGGGATTCCGGGGCCGGGTATTTAAACACAGCCGCCTTTTGGGGCCCCTGTTCTTCCCGATCTGTGAAAAAGACCCTATGTTCAAGGCTATGCTCAGGACTACCGTTGCCATAACCCAGCTCGAGGGAAGCGCCGCGGACAACGTACTTCCCTCGGCGGTAAAGGCCGTGGTAAACCTCAGACTGCTGCCCCCCTGGACCGTGGAGACGGCCATTGCCTTTGCCCGGAGGGCAATCGGCGACCAGCGGGTAGAAATCACGGTTCACGGCCTGGGCACGGAGGCGGTGCCCGCGGCGGAGGAACAGATACGGCTTGCCGGCCCGGGCTGGGCGGATCTGACGGCGGCCCTGGAAGCGGCGGAAAGCGGTTGCCCTGCCCTGCCCTTCCTTATGACCGCGACAACCGATTCCCGGCATTACCGGAAACTTTGCGGCGCTATATTCCGCTTTTCCCCTTTCCGCCTGAACCCCCGTGAACTGGCCGCCATCCACGGCCACAACGAACGGATTTCGGCGGAGAATCTCGACAGGGCCGTGCGGTTCTACAACGCGCTGCTTTCGCGCCTGTAAACGGCAAAATGACGCGGATCGGGACGCCGGTACTGGAAGTACGGAACCTTAATACTTCTTTCTTCACCCCGGACGGGGAAGTCCGGGCGGTACGGGGGATTTCCTTTGCGCTGGGCGCGGGGGAAACCCTCGGTATAGTTGGGGAATCAGGCAGCGGGAAAACCGTTACCGCCCTGTCCGTATTGCGGCTTCTCGGCGATACGGGAAAAATTACCGAAGGGGAAGTACTGTTTCACGGCAGGGACCTTGCCGGCGCTTCCCAAAGAACACTCCGGGATATACGGGGAAAGAAAATCGCCATGATCTTCCAGGACCCCATGTCGTCGCTTAACCCGCTTATGTCCATAGGGAAACAGGTAGGGGAGATGATCACGGCCCACCCCGAAACCCTGGCCGGGCGCGATACCGCCGGCGCGCCTGAATTTTCGCGGGGAGAAGAAAAACGGCCCTTCCGTTTCCTCAGCCCCCGCCGGAAGCCGTCCGCCGGAGATATTGACAAGCGGGTGGCGGCGCTACTGGACGGCGTGAAAATCCCGGGAGGCGGAAAGCGGCGGCGTTTTTACCCCCACGAATTATCCGGGGGCATGCGCCAAAGGACCATGATCGCAATGGCCCTGGCGTGCCGGCCGGAGATCCTTATCGCGGACGAACCGACCACCGCCCTGGACCTGACCATCCAAAGCCAGATAATACGGCTGCTTAAAAACGTTCAGGCGGAGATCGGCATGTCCATTATTTTTATCACCCACGATCTGGGGCTGGTGGCGGAGCTCTGTTCCCGCGTGGCGGTAATGTACGGCGGCATGATCCTGGAGGAGGCTTTCGTAGATGAACTTTTCGCCAACCCGTCCCATCCCTATACCCGGGGGCTTTTCGCTTCCATGCCCGGCATGGAGACAAACCGGAAAGAGAGGCTCAAGGCTATTCCGGGCTTTCACCCGGATATGCGGAGGCCGCCGCCGGGCTGCCCCTTCTCGCCCCGGTGCGCGTCCGCCGATCAGCGGTGTTTTACCGCCCCGCCGCCCCGCCGC
>JAITLF010000229.1 GCA_031278025.1 Treponema sp. | reverse complement strand
AAAATTTTCCGGGGGTATCCCCTCGCCCTTTTTTGTGGGGGGTCTGGGGGGCCAGGGTCCTTCGGACCCCGGTCCCCCAGCAGGGGTCCGGGGGCGGCGCCCCCGGCGGGGCGGCGGGGATCCGCCCCGCGAGGTTCGGGATATTTGGACTGGCATTGCGCCTAACGTTATGTCAAGTATCTTGTTTTAACTTTACCAGTCGTATAGATTTGGGTCATGCGTTTAACACATTTACCCCTTATAGTCGCCTTTGCGATGCTGTTATCGGGCTGTTCTTCCGGCCCTGAAGAGATTAGGGCCGATACGACCCCGGCGGAGATAGTTCAGCGGGCCCAGGAAGCCTCGGACAGGAACCGCTACAAACAGGCCAAGGCATATTACGAAATGGTCCTGGAACGGTTCCCCGACGATATAGACATGGTCTGTACGGCGGAATACGAAATCGCCTTTATCCACTACAAACAACGGAAATACGACCTCGCGCGGGAAGGCTTCAACGCCCTCCTGGAACGGTACAATATCCCGGACGAAGTGTTGCTGCCCCCTCAGTACAAGCGGCTTGCGACGATAGTCCTGGAGCGCATGGCCGAAAAGGACAAGTAACAACGCCGCCGCTATTGCGGCAGGATGATGGCGTGGACCTTGAGATCCCTTTCGGCTATCCCGTCTTCCACCATGTCCCAGGTTATGGGACCCCGGGGACGGGCGTGGGGCGGAGCATCGCCGATGAGGATGATGAGTTTGGCCTCCGCTTCCCAGGGGAATTTAACGGCCGCTTCATACAGGGCTTCGTAGACCGCTTCGGGCAGATCCCTTCCGCCGTTCACCCGTATGGCCGCGATGTTCTTGCGGACCGCCCCTAAATCCCGGGTAAAGGGGACGAGCCGGTTTAGGTATTCCTCAAAATAATCCTTATACAGAACCATGCCGAGACGGAAGTCTGGAAAACCGGCAACCATCGTCTCCAGCAGGGGAATAAGCAGGGACCGGATCGAATCAATATCATTCTTCATGCTGTTGGTAGTGTCCAGGCAGAGTACAAGGTCCAGGGTCCTCCCCTTCTCCTGTTCCAGTATCTCGCCGATTTTTTGTACCAGGTCCTGCGGCCCTTGGGAATACACCAGGGTTCCTTTGCCGCTCTGGGCAATCTCCTGAAAGGCCTTAACCGTGTCCTTCATGTAATTCCCCTCAGGCGGCCCCGGCAGGGGTGTCTGGATCACCCGCAAAACAAAAGGATTGTCCCGAAAACTGCTCCGGTAATCCCCGAAAGGCAGGGCGAAACTGCGTATGTTAAGATAGGTCCCGTCTACCACATAAACTTCCCCATGACGGGTAGTAGGGAAACCGTAATTCAAAATATAGGGAATATAAATATGAAAAGCCTCCCCCAATTCGGGATGAGGTTCGGCGGTGGAATCTATCAGCGAATAGATCCGGTCCTCCCGTGGGATGGGAACCCCGTTCAGATAACGAATTTCATCGCCATTAATGAAATTCCACTCCGGCGCACGGTACGCGAAATTGTCCTCCCGCATGGCAGGGTCCCGGGTAGATTCAGTCAGAAGCACCGAGTTTATCCCCGGCTTCTTCCGGATAAAAAGATGATACCCGCCCTCAACCCGTTGTTCTATCCGAATGTCGCCGGTGGCGATCGTTAAATCCTGGGCATGCAGGGAAACCTGGAAAAACAAAAACATCCCCACGCCGGCAATCAACCTTTTAGACGTCATGGTTCTTTATCGGCGCAGGTTCCGTAAAGATTGAGCCGGTTCCAACCCTCCGGTGCGTTGTATGGCCGTTTTCATCATGGTTACTCCGGTTTTATGCACCCCGCGGATCAAAAACGCCATATTCACGTGTAAAAGCGGGATAGCCGGCGCGGGGTTCGGAACAGCCTCCCCCTCCCCCTCCTAACCCTTATGTTCCCGCGCCGCTTTGAAGCGTTTAAGGCGCAGGGCGTTGGCCAATACCGATACGGAACTCATGCTCATGGCGGCGGCGGCGAAGATGGGATTGAGGAGAGGCCCCCCAAACAGGTACAGAACGCCGGCGGCGATGGGGATGCCCAGGGTGTTGTAGCCGAAGGCCCAGAACAGGTTTTGTTTGATGGTGCGGATTGTCCGCTTGCTTAAGGATATGGCCGTCGGAACATCCATAAGATCGCTGTGCATGAGCACAATATCGGCGGACTCCATCGCCACATCGGTTCCGCTCCCTATGGCGATGCCAATGTCCGCCTGAACCAGGGCCGGCGCGTCGTTGATGCCGTCCCCCACCATAGCTACCGTGCGGCCCTCTTCCTGGAGCTTCTTCACCTCCGCAGCCTTGTCCTGGGGCAGCACCTCCGACAGTACCCGGCTTATCCCCGCCTGGCGGGCAATGGCGCAGGCGGTCTTTTTGTTGTCCCCGGTGATCATGATAACCTCAATCCCCATGCGGCGCAGGCTTTCGATGGCCGCTTTGCTGCTCTTTTTCAGCACATCCGCCACCGCCACAATTCCCGAAGCCTTCACGCCCCCCGCGCCGTCCTCACCGCCCTGGGCGATATACATGGGGGTTTTCCCCTCGCCGGCAAGGCGGTCGCTTTCGGCTTCCAACTCCCCCAGGGGAATGTTCCGCTCATCCATCAGCTTCCGGTTCCCCGCCAGCACGGTAACGCCGTTTATGTCCGCCTCTATGCCCCGGCCCGGTATGGCTTTGAAACGCCGGGTACTGAAGATCTCCAGCCCCCGGTTTTGGGCGTCCCGCACAATGGCCTGCCCCAGGGGATGCTCGGAGCCTTTTTCCGCGGAAGCGGCGATCCGCAGAAGGTCGTTCCCGTCCACCCCGGCGGCGGTAACCACATCGGTAACTTCTGGCTTCCCCTCAGTGATGGTTCCGGTTTTGTCAAAGACCATGGCGTTGATCCGGTGGGCGGTTTCCAGGGCCTCGCCGCCTTTGATCAAGATGCCGTTTTCCGCGCCCTTGCCGGTTCCCACCATGATCGCCGTCGGCGTGGCAAGCCCCAGGGCGCAGGGACAGGCGATGACCAGCACGGAGATGAAGATGGTGAGGGAGAATTCCAGCGCCGGCTTTCCCTCCGGCAGGCTGACCAGGCCCGCGAAGGCCGCCGCGAACCAGGCGGCGCCGGCAACAAGGGCAATGGCGCAGACAATGGGGACAAAGTAGCCGGATACGATGTCGGCCAGTTGAGCGATGGGAGCCTTGGACCCCTGGGCGTCTTCCACCAGACGGATGATCTGGGCCAGGGCGGTATCGCCGCCGACTTTTTCCGCCCTAAAACGGATAAGCCCGTTGGCATTGATGGTGGCCCCGTAGACCGGATCCCCCGCTTTCTTGTCCACCGGCATACTCTCCCCGGTAAGCATGGATTCGTCGATGGAGGTCTCTCCTTCGGTAACAACGCCGTCCACGGGGATCTTCGCCCCAGGCTTGACCACGATACTATCGCCGGGGACAACCTCGTCTAGGGGGATTTCCTTTTCCACCGGCCTGCCGGAAGCGTCGTTCTCTATGATGATCGCCGTCTTAGGCGCCAGCCCCATAAGGCGTTTGATGGCCTCGCTGGTACGGCCCTTGGACACGGCTTCCAGCGTTTTCCCCAGCAGGATAAGGGCGATAATGACCCCGGCGGTTTCAAAGTACAGGGATTCCACCGCGTGAACATTCCCGGCGGCGATTTGGGCCAGATTGTAGAGGCTGTAGATCACCGCAGCGGTCGTGCCGACGGCGATAAGGGAATCCATGTTGGGGCTTCGGCGCAGCAGGTTCTTAAAGCCCACGGTATAGAACTTGTTGCCCGCGATGATGATGGGGATAACCAGAACCAGTTCCGCCAGGCCGTAGATGCGGGGGAAATGCATGGGGGCCAGGGCCTGGGGAAAGGGAAGCGTGAACCAGGTTATCATAGGAACCATGGCGATATAGAGCAGGGGAAGGGCGAAGGATACGGCGACGATGAATTTTGTCCTGAGTACCGTTATCTCCTTCTCTTTCCGCATCTTGTCCGCGTCCGCCGCCCCGTCCCGTGCAAGGTCCAGGACCTGATACCCGGCCGTTTCAATCGCGCGCTTGATGGCCGAAAGGCGCAGGACCTGGGGATTGTAGACCACGACGGCCTTTTCCGTGGCAAGGTTCACCGCAGCGCTTTCTATGCCTTCCAGTTTGCGGAGCGCCCTTTCCACCCTGGCTGAACAGGCCGCGCAGGTCATGCCGCCTATGCCCAATGTCTTGTTTTCCATTTTCTCATGCTCCTTCGTTTAGTTTCCTTTGGCTTACCCGCGCTTCCAGCTTGCGAAAATAACTTTCGCCTCTTTCAGCAAATCACGGGAAATGATGATGGCCGTATCCGTTACCGTTTTATAGTTCTTAAAGATCGGAATCGGGTTACAGCCCCCGGCGCGCACCTCCACCTGGCTCATGCGGAAGCGGTTGCCGCAGTTCTGGCAGATCAGCACCGTCCCCTGCTGTTTGTAAAAGCCCCGGCCCGAAGCATAGCATACCTGGCAGGTATTAAAGGCCGTGCGTATGGTCCCATCCGGGGCTTTCACCGCCAGCACCTCAAGCCGGGTTCCCTCAATGTCAACGGGATAGAAGACCGCGTTCTCCGTAACCTCCGCGATGGGTATCACCAGATCCCGGTCGGCAATCACGGGCTTTACCTCGTTCAAGCGCCCCCTGTTCTGGGCGAACAACGCGGTCCCGGTAAGCAGCATGAGGGCGGCTAATCTTGCAGCCCTATAGCTTCTTTTCATTTCTGTACTCCTCTCCTCAAAATTAATAAGAGAACGGGGGATCCGCCCCCTAACCCTCCGGACCCCCAAAGGCCGGTTCACCGCGCGCAGCAGGAGGCGGTCTCGAAATAGGCGTCGGGGTAGATGAGGGGTTCAAAGTCCGAAACCTCCGCCTTTACCGCCGGTATATCCACGGCGTCAAGATCATCCACCACTTTCACATACCCGTAGAACACATTGTCGGCGGTGGAAAAATCGAAATCCTCCGCCGGCAGAAGCTGAACGCCGTTGTCCCCCTGCTCCATCTCCAGTTGGGTGGAATAAACCGGGAAGATAAGGCGGCTGTTTCCCGGATCCTGGGAATCGTTGGTGATGGTCCATACCGCCGGAATCCCCCGCTGCAGTACCAAAATCGCCGGGTCTATGCCGTCGTCCCGCAGGGTGGTTTTAACCGTCTGGTAACGGGCGCCCGCGCCTATTTCCGCCACCGCGAGGGTGTCCGTAGGAATCGTTACCCCCGCCGGCGAAGGGCCTTCCCCGCCGCTTCCGCCGTCGTCCACCGGGATTTGCCCTTCCTCCACCACCGTAATGGAGCTGCGTATCATCCCCATCCAGCAGGAATAGGGGAATTTCCCCGTTCGTGCGGGGGTAAAGGCGATCACGTTTTCCCCAGGGGTAAACCGGTGTTCAATCCCGTACTCCCGGATGATCATACGGTTATTACAGCCGTTGATGCTCCCGGCCGGGGCGGTGATCGTCCACCGTACCGGAACCCCGGCCTGCACCGTAATCGCCGGGTACCGCCCCCCGCTCAGGGTGGAATTGACGATCTGCACGCCCTTTTCGATTCGAAAGGGCGCCTCCTCAGGCGGCGTAAACCTGGCGTTCCCCTTCCAGAGCGCCGGTCCCGCCGCCCGCCGGGGGATGCCGGCAAAACCGGCGATGCCGGCCAGGGGGTTTGAAAAGCCGCTCAGGTTAAAGCCGTAGGTGAACATGGCCATGCCCATCACCGTAACGAGGACGGCCCCAACCTTCATCACGGCGGCGGTAAACCGACGCCCGTTGGAAAGGCCGCTCAACAGGGAACTCACGGCCCCAATACCGAACATCAGGGGAACCGTTCCCAAACTAAAGAGAAGCATGGAAAGGCCCCCGGCCAGGGGGCTTCCAGCGGACAGGGCATACACCTGCATGGCCTGTAAGGGGCCGCAGGGCATAAACCCGTTGAGCAGGCCGATAATCAGGGGGTTCCTGCGGGCGGCCTTTTGCTCGTCGATCTTCCGGGCGAAGATCCGCGGCATACGGGGGATAAGGCGCCGCAGCGCGGGAAACAGGCCCAGCATGGTGATCCCCATGATCACCATAAAAACCCCGGCCGCAAGCTGCACCAGACCCTGGAAGCGCCCGGACAGGGTAACCGCCTGCCCCACGGCCCCGGCAACGGTTCCCAGGACGGTATAAGAAATCACCCGCCCGGCATTGTATACGATAGAAGGAAGGAGGATATTCCGGCGGCTCCCCGGCGGAGGGGGCGGCAGGGCGGCGGGGATACATTGGGACAGGTTGATCCCCCCGCACATGGCCGCGCAGTGGACCGACGTAACAAGGCCGATGACGAACAACATGCCGTACCCCATCCCCGCCTCCGCCAGCGGAAAGGCCGAGGTCAACGCGCCCAGCCCCAGGCCCCGCAGCAGCGTATAGAGGGCAAGGATGATTACCAGGGTCCCCGCCGTCTCCCGAACCGAAGCGCCGGCCCCATCCGCTGCCTGATAATCCAGTTCCTCAATGGCGGCCGTAATCTCGTTAAACGTGAGCAGTGAGGGATCATAGGTAACAACCGCCGTTCCCTCATTAAAATTCACCGCCGCGTCCCTGACGCCTGCGATGCTTTTCAGTCTTTTTTCAATCCGGTTTTGACAGCTTACACAGGTCATGCCGCCGATACGAATTGTCCGGGTCTTCATAACGCCTCCTCGCCTTTTCTTAGACTGCACCCTACCATAGGATTGTGGCAAAATTATGACCGGTGAGGCGCCGCCCCCGCCGGGGGTACCGCCCGTACCCCTGGCGGGGTCCGCTCCGCTCTCCGCAGGGCTCTGCCCCGCGAGGAGCAAAGAGAAGCCCGCAGGGTGCGGGGCAACCCCCGGCGAGGTGTGGAGTAGCGCCCTGCGGGTATTCGGCGGGCAGAATGGTTTATTGAGATTGCAGGCCTTTACATGATTTCCAAAAACGGGACGCCGATGAGGTTCATCGCGTCTTTGAGAACCCGGAGTACCCCGCGGCTTAGGGACAACCGGGCGGCGGACCGTTCCGCGTCCGGGGCGTTCAGGATGGGGCAGTCGTGGTAGAAGCGGCTGAAGGCTTTGGAGAGATCGTACAGGTAGGCCGCCAGGACCGAGGGGTCCATGCGGGCGGCGGCGTCCGCCACCGCTTCGGGGTAAGCGGCCAGGGATTTAAGGAGTTCCCATTCGGCATCCCCGGAAAGGAGGCCTGCGGCAAGCGCCTCCTGCGGGACGGCGGCGCGGGCCCCGGCGGCCTTACGTAGCATAGACGAAATGCGGGCCCCCATGTACTGAAGATAGGGGCCGGTGTTGCCGTTGAACGAGAGGGATTCGCGGGGGTCAAAAAGCATGTCTTTTTGGGGGTTCACCTGTAGCAGGTAGTAATGCAGGGCTCCCAACGCGACTTTTTCCGCCACTTCTTTCGGGTCGTCCAGGGCGTCTTCACGTTCCTTCTCCCGTATTTCCGCCAGCGCGTCGTCCCTCAGGCTGTCAATCAGGTCGTCGGCGTCAACCACCGTGCCTTCCCGGCTCTTCATCTTGCCTTCCGGCAGGTTCACCATGCCGTATGAAAGGTGGTGGAGGTTCCCGGCCCACTGGAAACCCAGCTTCTTCAGGATTGCAAAGAGCACCTGGAAATGGTACTGCTGTTCGGAACCTACCACATAGACCAGGCGGTCAAAGGGCCAGTCCCGGTTTCGGTTTATGGCAAGCCCGATATCCTGGGTGATGTAGATGCTTGTCCCGTCGCTGCGGAGAAGGACTTTCTTGTCCAGCTTTTCCGCCGACAGGTCAACCATTACCGCGCCGTCTTCGGCCCGGTAGAAAAGCCCCCGGCCAAGGCCTTTCAGAATTTCTTCTTTGCCCAGGAGGTAGGTCTGACTTTCAAAGTAATAGCGGTCGAAGGATATTCCGGTCCGCCGGTAGGTCTCCTTCATCCCTTCCACAGTCCAGGCGTTCATCTTCTTCCAGAGGGCCGTCGTTTCGGGGTCCCCGGCTTCCCACAGGCGGAGCATCTGCTGGGCCCGCTTTTGAAGGGGAGCTTCTGCCTCGGCTTCTTTCGCACCGAGCCCCTGGGCTTTACGGGCTTCCGCCTCCGCCTTGAGGTCCCGGCTGAATCTGACATACCAGCTGCCCACAAAGTGATCGCTCTTGACACCTTCGGATTCCGGGGTTTTGCCCCGGCCGTGTTCCTGATAGGCCAGCATGGACTTACAGATATGTATCCCCCGGTCGTTGATGATACAGACCTTGCGGACTTCCGCGCCGCAGGCCGCAAGGATACGGGAGATGCTTTCTCCCAGCGCGTCGTTTCGCAGGTGGCCCAGGTGCAGAGGCTTATTGGTGTTGGGGCTGGAGAATTCCACCATAATCCGGGAACCGGCCAGGGTTCCGGGCCGCCCAAAGGAGGGGTCCTCCAGGACCGGGCCGAGGATGGCCGCCGCCGCCGCTTTCCGGTCAAGATGCACGTTGAGGTAGGGGCCTTCCGCGGCAAAAACCCCGGATGCCCCCCTATCGGCGCTATGGGTATCTTCCCCGGTCAGGGCGGCTGCCAGGGCCTGGGCTATCAGGAACGGCCCCTTTCTGAAAAGTTTCGCAAACGCGAACATAGGAAATCCCAAGTCGCCGTACTCCGGTTGGGGTGGCAGTTCCGCTATGACCTGGGAGGGATCCACCGTTCCGTCTATACCGGCGTTCTTCAACATCGCCGTTAAGGTCCGGGCAATCCGGATTTTCCAGGAGTCTCTAAAATTGCACATACATAGTCCTTTTATCGTATCAAAATAGGGGGCATCAAAAAAAACCCGATAAGGCTGCCATTCTGGTATACGCCGGTGTGCCTTCCCGCCGGAAAGAGCCGAGCCGCCTGTCCATGAAGGTACAATCCTCACAAACCCCGATGTTCCGCACCCCCGCGCCGGCAAGAAGGCGGGCGTTGGCCGCCTGGAGATCCAGGAAAAACTCCCCGGCGGTTTCGGAGATCACCGGTCCCAACGGGAAGGCCCCCTCCGTGCCGCCGAATTCCGCTTCGAAAGCCCGCGCCCGCCCTTCGTCTACCCGGTAACAGCAACGGCGTATACAGGGGCCGAGCAAGGCGGCCACGTCTTCAGGGCGGGTACGCCAACGCTCCCCCATCAGGCAGAGGGCGTTAAGGGCTATGCCCGTACCCTTCCATCCGGAATGGACCAGGGCCAAACCGCCGTTCCCTTCTTCTGGACGACCCCTGGTGTCATAAAGGAACACCGGAAGGCAGTCCGCCACGGTTACCGAAAGTGTTACCTCCCGGTCGCGGCTTATAAGACCGTCCGCCCGGGGGCCGGTGTTCGGGGTTTCCCGGTCGACCTCCCGCAGGTCCTGGGAATGTACCTGGGTACAGGCGTAAACCCCCGCCGGGTTCAGGCCCAGGGCGCGAAAGAGGGCAAGCCGGGCGGGACTATTCGTTCCCGCTGAATAGCGCATATCCCCTGCGGAACGGGAAGAAAGGATGGCGGAAACTCCAGGAATCGCAGTACCTTCAAAGATAAAAGGAAAACGGGAGTAATCCGGTGAAGCCGAAAAATCAAGCTGGAAAAAGACAAGATTCATCCATGCCGTTCCGTATCTAGGGAACTGATTTCATCCAGGAGCATCAGGACGGTCTGAATGTTTTGCGCCGCCAGGGATATGTTGTCCGAAAAGACGGACCCCCGTCCCGACAAGGCGGAGAAATTAACCAGGGTGTTGTACTTACTCATCAAGTCGCCTTTTAGGATTCCGTTCAAGATGCCAAACATGGTGGTAAGGGCGGTTTTACTTTTCTCGATGATTTGAATCGCCGCATAGTCAACCTCATCAACAATACTCTGCATCTTCCGGTGTTTAAGCGAGGGAAGGGTCAGTCCTTCCCGGATCGCGGCGTAGCGCAAGCCAAATTCCCCAAAAGGAGAAAGCTGGTAGTCAAAGCCGTTGATAATTTCTCCCAACTGATTCAAATCACTATAACTTGAGGAAAATTCGAGCCGATCCGACCGGTTATAGAATTCGCCATTAATCAGGATAGTATTCAGGACTGCGGTATTATCCTTGCCAAAAATTTCCGCATGATATGTTCTGAGGAGCGAGAGACAAAGGGCTTCTTTTACCGGAATTCCGTTGGGGTTGGCTGCGGATTCCACATTTTTCAGGGGTTCTATGTTGACGCCCGTAAAAAAAGACTGGAAGGACTTTTGCAATTCCCGGGAGCGGGTCATCCGCAGATACCCGGCAAATTGGTCTTTAATCAATTGTTTCCAATAGTCCCGGTACACCGCAAGCCAATCCTCGCCACCGCTTATCAAAGCCGGGGACAGGGACAGATCCCGGGAAGCGCAACGGATAATAAGAGTCAAGGGCGTTGCCTGATTAAATTTCCTGATCGCCGCCAGGGAATGTTCCGCCCTGTCAAGGAACTTCTGGGTTTCCGTCTCTATATCAAACCTCGGTTTTTTTGCCGTTTCCTGAAGCATAAAGACAAAAAGGGCCTCAAACAGGGACATTGAGGGGATTTCCCTCAGAGAAAAGAGGATGTTGTTCAGATCAACAAGGAGTCCCCTGACAGACAAAGCCGAACAGGTCATTCCCCCTGCGGAAAAATCTTTGCTAAAAGCCATGATCATCCGATCAAAAACAAACGAAGAAAGCTGATTTAAGCAATACAGAGACCGGATATCCGCGTACATGGCCGTACGCTGATTTTCGTCTATCAAATCTATGACATCTTCCATTTTCCGTAAGGCAATACGGCGCAATTCCATCGGGGAAACTCCGGAATTTTGTTCCGCAACCGTAACCGGATCCGTCTCCTGAACCAGCCGCTTGTGAATGTCCTCCATTTCCAGGGATCCCAAAAAAGCGAAAAACGCCCCCTTGTCCTGGCCGACACTGACGCCTAAGGCGTTAAAAAAGAACCGGGAGCTCTTTTTTAAATCAACCAGCTCCTTATAAAACCCGGGAAGCAGCAAACTTTTGGAATGATCGTAAAACCCCGGTGCCTGAGAATTGATAATCCGGCTCAATTTGGCGAGTTTCCTATCCTCATAGAGTTTAAACGGAGATTTTGCGGAAAAAAAACCGAGGACAAAAAAAGCGGCATGATAAAACCACGGTAGCCGGACATACTCTTCCTCTACCTCAACAACGGAACCATCTTCATCGACATATAGGGGTTCCTGATCATGGGCAAGCTGATCCTTGACCTTTTGCAACAGGCTTTCCCGTTCTACGGAAGATAAAACCCGGACCAACTGCTCCAAAGTACTGCCATCATCCATGCAATCTTTCCCTTTAGGTCTTATCTCCACCGAAACTCAGTCTAAATCGCAATTCCTTTTAGAAAAAACATTTCGACACTCATATTTCTACCTATTCTCATAATAGCCCCTAGGGGAATTGAACCCCTCTTTTAAGATTGAGAATCTCATGTCCTAACCAATAGACGAAGGGGCCGGTTACAATAAACTCGCGACATCCGTTAAAAGGGGCCTTTCAACTTTTATAAATAGACATAACCCCTCAATTTCCCCAGGGAGGACTCGAACCCCCACAAGCAGATCCAGAGTACTAACCCGGTTAGCGTCTCTCATGTCCAACAAGGGAATCTGATACTCCATATTATGGAAAACAACGCATTTTTTGTCAATCCCCCTGTTGCTTGAACCTGCCTGACACCTGGTGCAACCTGCTGAATTTTTGGATTTTGCTTACACTTCTGCTTACACCCAAATCCGATGCGCCTTGTCAATACCCGGCAAACGGCTTTAGGGGTATTCGCAAAATCGA
>JAITLF010000381.1 GCA_031278025.1 Treponema sp. | reverse complement strand
GAAGCAGCTGTCCCAGGTCCGGAAGCAGCGGACCCCGGTCCGGAAGCAGCGGACCCCGGTCCGGAAGCAGCGGACCCCGGTCCGGAAGCAGCGGACCCCGGTCCGGAAGCAGCGGACCCCGGTCTGGAAGCTGCGGACCCAGGTCTGGAAGCTGCGGACCCAGGTCCGGCGTCCGCAAACCTGGGTTTCTTGATCGCAAAACCATGTTTGAGCGGCGGAAAAACACTTTTGCGCGGCGGAAAACTACTTTTGCGCGGCGCAAACCTGGGTTTACACGCCCCAGGCCCTTGTCCCCGCCGTCCGCGCAGGCGCCTACCGTGATCGCGCAGGCGCCTGCCATGATCGCGCAGGCGCCTCCCGTGATCGCGCAGGCGCCTACCGTGATCGCGCAGGCGCCTACCGTGATCGCGTAGGCGCCTACCATGACCGCGCAGGCGCCTACCGTGATCGCGTAGGCGCCTGCCATGACCGCGTAGGCGCCTACCGCGATCGCGTAGGCGCCTACCATGACCGCGCAGGCGCCTGCCGTGACCGCGCAGGCGCCTGCCGCGTCCGCGGGGAAGCCGGGGGAAGTTCCGCGGGAGGCCGGGGGGTTCAGGGAAAAGGCGCCCCGATAGACCGATAGGCCGGCGGGGAAGGATGATTTTAACGCGCCCGCACTATAGGCTCCCCTGATTTTTGCCGATAGGAAAACAGGAGGGTTCCATGATTTTTGCAAAGTCCGGGGCAATGCCCGTCCTTTTTTGCGTTTTCATCGGGCTTGCCGCGCCGGTTCCGGTTCTCGCCTATACGGTTTCTTTTGTCGTGATAGAGACGGGCCCGGCGCCGGCGGGTGGGGAACGGGATTCCGCGAATCTTTGGGAGAACGGCTTGATGGACGTATTTTTCGATGCCGGCCATATTGTCAGCAACGCCCATACCCTGCGGGTAGACGGCGGACTCCTCAGGGATTTCCCCGATGAGGCACAGGGCGATATGGATGCGGCCCGGCAGGGGGGGGTCGATTTTTTCGTCATCGCCCTGCTGGATTATCCGGCGGCGGACAAAACCCCCGACGCGGCGGTCAAGCCCCGGCAGGTGGTGCTTAAAGTTTTCTCCGTGGACCCCTATCAAAAAGTGTATGAACAGGGATATTCAGGCCCTCCGCGGGATGAATCGGCCCAGGTCAAAAACGCGGCCCGGTCTATTCTTTCCCATTTGGGGGATAGGTAAGGTATAAGGAACAGGAAAGGAACAGGATATGAAGAGATTACGTCTTGCGGCGGCGGCGGTTCTTATTGGGATACTCAGTGTCGGAGCCTCGGTTTGGGAGGGAGCGGCGGCGGTCAGTATAAGCGGCGAACTGCCCGAAGGCGGCTACTATGTGGCCACCAAGTCTTTTCCCCGGAATACGGTGGTTGATATTACCAACCTTGAAAGCAGCAAAACGGTCCGGGCTATCGTCGCCACGGGGCTTGATTCTCCCGGCCTTCTGGCGATTCTGTCCAGGGATGCCGCCGATACTATCGGCATACAACCCCGATCCGTAGGGCGCATCCGCATAACCATGCCGGCGGATCCCATTGCCTTTTCCCGGTTTACCGAAGGCGCCGTTCCCAGAGGGGACCCTGACCATAACCCCCAGGCCGCCATAGCCGGCATTGCTCCCCGGCAGGCCGCCCCCCAGAAGGCGCCGCAAAGCGCGCCCCAAGGCGGCAGCCCGCAAGGGCCGCAAGCCGCACAAGAAGCCATCATCCCGCCGGGAACAATGGCGGCGCCGGGCACCATACCGCCTGTTGTATGGGAAGAGCCGGGCACCATCCCGCCTGTTGTATGGGAAGAGCCGGACCCGCCTTCGCCGTTGGTGGAATGGAGCCAGGATCCTCCGGCCCCAGGCGCCCCTGCCGGGCCGGTAACCGGTTCCATCATTCCTCCCGGCCCGCTGGATTCCCCCCCCAATACGGTTCTGTGGCCCTGGGAACAGCCCGATCCTTCCCTTGCGGACCGGCTTCCGGCAATGAACCCGGCGCTTCCCGGGGGGCCCGCATCCGGTTCCGGGTATCCCGTGGAAATACCCGGAGAAATATCCCTGTCTCGTTCCACCGCGCCGGACTACGGGTCTTCCGCGGAGGATCCCTTCGGGATGAGGCCTCCCGAAGAGGCGGGGTACGGTTCTTCACCGGCTCCGTACGTAGCCGGGGGTCCCGGAGAACCGGACTATGGTTCCCCCCCGGATCCTTTCCTGGCCGGGGATACTGCTTACGATTTCCCGGCGGCCCCGTTCATGGACGCGGGGCCGGGGGAAACGCCCCCGGTTATCCCTCCTCCTGAATCGGCCTATAGACCTCCGGCCGCGGCCCAGGCGGACAACGCCATCGCCTACGAGCGGGGACCGGCCCTGACCGGGGAAAGGGGAGTGGCCAACCTGGCGGCGGCGGCGGTCCCCAAAAGCATCGTCATGGAACCTGCCGAGGAGCGGCCTCCGGAACCCTCTATCCCGATGTTACCCCCGGAAGCGGAGATTGCCCCCATCCCTCCGCGGGTTAATCCGCCGGCCGCCCCAAAGACGGGGCCGGTAGAAATTCCCGAAGCGTACATACTCCCGGAGATAGCCGCCGCCCCCCGGTCCCGGCCGGTTCCGGAAACCGCGAAACCCGAACCGGTTCGGGCTGAACCGGTAAGCCCCGGGGTTGAAGATGCGGCGCCGGACCGGACGGCGGACGTTCAATTTTCCGCTCCCCTTATCACCACCCTTGAAAAGGGGAAGTACTACCTTCAATTACGGGCGTATACCAAAACGGACCTGGTGGAATTGGAACTGACCCGGTTGGGCAGCGGGTATCCCCTGGCAGTCCAGGCGGGAGAAAGTCAGGAGAAGCCCCTCTACCGCATCCTTGTCGGCCCGATGAACCTGGGGGAAACCAACGCCCTTCTCCGGCGTTTTAAGGGAAACGGATACAACGACGCCTTTGTCAAAAAGGGCGAGTAGCCGGAAAGCCGCGCTGTTAAACGGGGGGGGGATAGAGCGGCGCCGCTGTCAAACGGCCGGGGAACCGGAAGGCCGCGCTGTTAAGGGAGAGGGCTTTTTTCCGGGGAGCGCTTTTTCCCCAAAAGAAGGAAACTTTTCCATTTCCAGACGAGCGGGCCCTGGGCGGCCCGTTGGGTAAGGGTTTCCCGGATACGGTTAAAATCGCCGTCCCCCAGGATCCCGCGGATGCCGGCCCCCCAGCTTGAACGGCCCGTGTCAAACCACGCCGAGATGTCCCGCTTCGAAAGAAGGCGGTCTTCCCGCTGTTCCACCGTTGTTATGGTTACCTCAAAACCCGCTTCCTCAAAACTCCGCCGTAAAACCTCCCCGTCCCAGGCGAGCCACGGGAGAGGCCCGGGGTTTCCGCTGCCGGAAGAGAAAAAGCGTTCTTCCGCTTCCCGGAGCTTTTGCGAAAGCTCAGGCGGAGCGCCGCATTCCTCCAGGATGACGCGGGAAAGCCGTTCGCCCAGGCGGGGCGGGGACTGGAGGAGGGACAGGTCCCCCTTGGGGGCCAGGAGATTCCAGGCGCTCCGGGCGTAATCCCGGAAGACCTGCCCCGCCTCCCCGGCAAAGCCCCGCCGCCAATTCTCCCTGGCAAAGATATGGTCGAAAACCCCGGTGGAAAAGAACGTTTCAGCCTCCCTGGGGGTGGGGAAGGGCGGGGCGGGGTAGACCGCGATTTCCGGCTTTTCCGTCTCGTCCAGGGCGGCGGCAAAGCGAAGCAGGGCGTCCCGTGCGGCCTGGGTCTCCACCAACGCGGCGGTAAGCCCATCGGGGGTTCTGCGCAGGGTCTCCCACAGGAGAAGCCCGTCCCCGGATGCGGGTATCAGAACGCGGTCATGCCGGGCTATTGTCGTTTGCCCGATGATACGATCCCGGTCCGCCAGGAGCAGGGCGCTCCGCCCCGATTCCAGGCGCTTAAACCAGCCTTCCCGCCCCTTTGAGGAGGCCGACCAGGAGAGGAATTCCCCATCGGCGTCTCCCGAATCCCCCAGGATAACCGCCGCCTGAATCTCCCGCTTCCGCAGCACTTCTTCCCGTATCCCGCCTTCATACCCGACAGGGGAGGGCAGATAAAAGGTCTTGCCCCTCAGGGCGGCAGGCAGGTATTGCTGGGCCGCCCAATGATCCCGGTAGGCGTGGGGGTAGATGTACCCGTCTCCGTGGCCGAACCCCTCGGCATCCCGGCTTGCGTCCCGGAGGTGGTTGGGAACTTCCGCGTCTTCCTTCTCCACTTCCCCCAGGGCGTCGAAGAATGCCATGGCGGAGTTGGACTTAGGGGATGTCGCCAGGTAAAGGCAGGCCTGGGCAAGGGGGAAGTTCCCTTCCGGGAACCCTATGCGGTCAAAGGATTCGGCGCAGGCGATGACCACCGGGAGCGCCTGGGGGTCCGCCAGGCCCACATCCTCGCTTGCCAGGATGATCATACGGCGGAAGATGAAGGCCGGATCTTCCCCGGCGCGGACCATCTTGGCAAGCCAGTAGAGGGCCGCATCCGGATCGCTGCCCCGGACGCTTTTGATAAAGGCGCTGATGGTGTCAAAGTGATAATCCCCGTCCCGATCGTAGAGCAGCGCCCGGCGCTGTATGCTTTCCTCGGCGGCTTCCAGGGAAACCCGGATCGCCGCGCCTTCAGGCGGCGGCCAGGAGGGGGGGCTGGTTTCTACCGCCAATTCCAGGGCGTTAAGGAGGCTCCGGGCGTCTCCGCCCGCGACTTCCACCAGGTGTTCCAGGGCGCCTTCCTCAAAGACAACCTTCCACCTGCCGTACCCCCGTTTGGCGTCGGCCAGGGCGCGGGCCGCGGTTTCCCGAAGGTTTTCCGGGGTAAGGGATTTAAGCTGAAAAACGCGGCTGCGGCTTACCAGGGCCCGGTTTACCTCGAAGAACGGGTTTTCCGTGGTAGCGCCGATGAGGATCACCGTGCCGTTTTCCACCCAGGGGAGCAGGGCGTCCTGCTGGGCCTTGTTCCAGCGGTGGACCTCATCCACAAAGAGGATGGTCCTGCGTCCGTAGAGCCGGCGGCGTTCATCCGAGCGGTCTATGGCTTCCCGGATGTCCTTGATCCCCGTCAGGACCGCGTTGAGGCTTTCAAAGCAGGCCCGCGTCGTGTTGGCGATCACCCGTGCCAGGCTTGTTTTTCCCGTACCCGGAGGACCGTAAAAGATGACGGAAGAAAGCCGGTCCGCCTGGATGGACCTTCGCAGGAGCCGTCCCTGCCCGACGATATGGCCCTGGCCTATGACGTCATCCAGCGTTTGGGGACGCATACGGTCCGCCAGGGGGCCTTCCGAAGCGCCGGCTCCCGCTGCCGTAAAAAGATCGCTCATCGGCCCTCCTTTCAGAGACTTCCCTCGTTCTGTTCTGAATAGATTTTATTCACCCGTAACGCCGCAGGCGCCTGCGCGGTTACGGCAGGCGCCTGCGCGGTTACGGTAGGCGCCTACGCGGTCATGGTAGGCGCCTACGCGATCACGGTAGGCGCCTACGCGGTCATGGTAGGCGCCTACGCGATCACGGTAGGCGCCTACGCGGACGGCGGAGGAGGCGCTTTCGGGGAAGTTTAACGCGCCCGCCCCGGCGCTTATCCCCCAACCGCGCTTACCGCCCTGTTTTTACTCTACGTTCCATTCCTTAGGATCATCCCCTTGCCGGCATGACCAAAGGCCGTCCTGCTGAGTTGAGGCAAAAAGCACAGGAGGATCCCCCCAGGGCGCCTGGTAGAGGCTGATAACGGGGTGAGTCCCCAGGGTGCCGTAATAAGGATTATAATTGGACACGCTGGTAGAAGCGCCTAACGCCGGCAGGCCAGGTTGCTGAAGGAGTCCGCCCAGAACCGGCGTTGTGGACGTTTCAGGCGAAAAAGTAATCGGAAGTTCGCGGTATCCATAATAGTAGGAAGATAGACTGTCGCCTCCGGAAACGGCGTGGCCTAAGAGCAGCAAATCCGGTTTACCGCCGTTCGTATCCTGCTCCGGATCCGGCTCATCCCATAGCGCCACCGCGCCGTTTAGAGAGCCGCCGGTAGCCACCGAAGCGGTAACCGCGCCGCCAGAGTCAATCTGCCAGATGAGGCCGCTTCTTGAAACCGCGATCAGGGAATCTTCTATTTGAATAAGGCCCTCAAAATTCGTAGGCGTGTTGCCCTTATCCGACACGGCTGTATAGGGACCTGCCGTATTAGCCGCCGCCAAAAGCCCGTTACCCTCAATAGCGGCATAGTATTTGCCTGGGGTTGAACCTGAATATCGCGCCGCCGCCTTGAGCACCCCGGAAACGCCGGGTACCTGCGTAAGGGTTGGGCTTCCCCCGGAATCATCGACATATACCAGAACAGAACTTCCGCCTGACCGGACCCCAAGGAAAAGGGTATCCCCGGCCCCGTGGAGGGATTGTATGACAAACCCCGAACTGCCAACCCGTTCCCACGGCCCTTCGGGTTCGGTTTCCGGCTTTTTCCGGTACAGCTCCGCATCCGATAGCTCGCTCTTCCCCGCCGGCATGACCAGCGCGTACAGGTAATTGCCTGAGCCCGCTTCCGTTCCGGCCAGCATCAAGACCCGCTTGCCTCCGGGCTGATCCGGCAGCCGGCGCCAGCCTTCCTCAAGGGTATCTTTTTTATACCCGTAAACCGCGTTACTTCCCACATAAAGGGCATCGCCCAGTCTCACTATCTTCGTAGGACTTCCCGGAACCGCGGCGTTTTTGTTCAGCACTTTATCGTATTGAATCGTGTAGAAAACGTGGTCCTGGGAACATGAAAAAAGCAACATGCCTCCCGCCAGCAGGAGAGCCCAAAAAGGCGTTCGTATTTTCATCCGCATCATCCTATTATCCTCTTGTCTTCTATAAAAGCATGTCTTCTATAAGACATACCGGGCAGAAAGGGTTACGTTCAGGAAATTTCCGTACCGGTTGTATTCGGGGCCTTGTTTTGGCCATTGAGGGACCCACCACCACCCCGCGTTGAGCCCGAAGGACCAGTCGGAATTAAAGCGCCAATACACCGAAGCCTCCGGCTTAAGGAAAAAACCGAAGTAGTTTTGCGTCAGGTAGGTTTGAGAGGACATGCCTATCATCAGGCTGAGGGGAAATTCAAACCGGTGGAAGATGAATTGATACCCCGCCCGCAGTCCAAAGGGAAATTGAAAGAAAACGTTATTTACGGATTTGGAAAACCCCCCGTTTATTTCCGCGCCCAGGAATATCGTTGAGGTAAGGAAATAGTTAAGCCCCAGGGTTCCCGCGCCCCCCAGTTTGATTTTACCATCGTAAACCTGGGCGGGTTTAGTTGACCCGTCTAAAAAGAGGATGGGGAGCAGCACCCCCGCGGACATGGTAAACATGAAGTCCCCCGGAGCATAGGCATTGGGGAGGGCGCCGGTCCATTCCGATTCAATAGGGATTTCCTTTTCGCCGCCGTCTTCCTGGGCCGAAAGGGTATATACAAACGTACATCCAAAAAAAATAATTATTAATAGAAAGGAAAACGCCTTCCGCACCATGTAACACTCCTGTAAGAATAATATCATTTTTTTATACTCTCAAATACAACAACCGGTATATCCGGGGGTTACGGGCGGCGTGGCGTTTAGTCCCCGCCGGGCTCCGGATTTTTCCCGTCCCCGCCTTTTTCCTGGGCAAGAAACTGAAGCAGAATAGGATATTTAGTCAATAATTCACCATATTTTGCCAATTCATCAAACCTGATCCGGGCGTTTGTCTGCCGGTTTGCCGACGGGGAAACGCCCGATTCTTGCTGCCCCGTAAGGTAATCTCCGTAGATTTTCCGCAGCGAATTGTACAGGGCAAGATCGGGGTATTGGACCATAACGCCGCCGCAAGACAGGTTTTCGATATACGGGTATTCACGAAGGATATCTTCTTTGAGCTTGTCCATACTCAGTTCCCCAAGCTCATTACCCGCTACGACATGTTCCCGTATGCGCCGCGTCGAATAGGAGGCGATCTCTCCGGCAATACGCCGCTCGAATGCCTCAAGGTCCTCCTGGTTTGCGACGCCCCCTTCCGTAATCAGGGCCGGAAGCTGATCCGGCTTCACCATAAAGGATAGTGAACCGGCGTATTCATAGGAAAAATCCGCTTCCAGCCCCGCAAATAACGCATAGGCGTTCCCCGAAGGCAGGGAACCGGTTATCCTGATTGGCTGTTCCACCAAACGGAGGGTAAACACGTTAAGCGCCGCGTTGGTGGGAATAATGGCGTACCACAGCCACCGGAATTCCCCTTCCCTGATAACGACCGGGTCAATCCCATGCGTCTTGGAACGCATCACCCCATAAGAACCCGGCGGAACCCGGATCTGCACCCACCCGAAAAAGAAGATGGCCCCGCCCAGAGTCAATATGAACAAGGCAAAGATTATTTTTTTCATAAAGCCTTCCTGTTATGTACCCCCCTCGGTATAATACTATAATGTTGCCTAATCCACAATCAGCGGTGAAGAGCGGAGGGTTTTTTTTCTTTTTCATGAGCCTTTTTTCGGTCTTTCTTTACGGAGTGGGAGTCCGCCAGCAGTTCATGTATACCACTCAAATCATGCTTCTCCGCATATCCGCACTGTCCGCCCTCATTTTGGGGATAGTATCCATATACGGTATCGTTTTGGACATTTGGTTCTTGGTACGCACCAGGGGTCTCCATTTCTTACTGGGCATTATGATCTATTTTGCGGCAGCGGTTTTTGGCACCCTGATAGCCGCAACGGCAATTTTTATCCTGATTCTTGCGGGAGGGAATATCGAATGAAACGGCTCTATGCCCTAAGGGGCGCAACCCGGTGCCTTAACGAGGCGGCGGACATGGTTTTGCGGGTATCGGCCCTGTACGACGCCCTGCTCGCGCAAAATAACCTTGAAGAAGGGGACCTGGTGTCCCTCATCTTTTCGGTAACCAGTGATTTGGATGCCGATAATCCCGCCGCGGCCCTCCGCCGTTCCGGCAGGGCGGGGGAACTTGCCCTTTTCAGCCTTCAGGAAGCCGCCGTTGCGGGGGGCCTGGAACGGACCATCCGGGTCCTTATCCACTGCTGCCTGGAGGAAGGAAGCGTCCCCCGTCATGTATACCAAAACGGCGCTGAGGTCCTCAGACCGGACCGGGCCGGCAATTCACCCCCCGCTTCCGCATAGCGGACTCACCAAACCTTAGGCTCAAAGCCTTCGGGAACGCTGATCCGTACCGTGTCCCCCGATTGTTCCAAGACAAAAAAACCGTTCTTTACGGCAAATGCCTTTACGTCCTCCGCAGCTATCGCCCCGGCCACCGCCCCCAAGAGCTTCCGCCGGTCCTGGTGTTCATCGGCGTAGCGCCGCAGTTTCTCCATCCGCCTGACATGATCCCGCACGTCGCTGTCCGTCAGCTTGGTCTTTACCTCCACCGCAAGGACGGTATCCCCGTTTTCCAGCAGGATGTCCACTTCGGCGAGAAAACGCCCCTGGGCATCGTTATAACGCACCTCAGGAGCCGCCTTTCCAAAGACATACCCCAGTTGGTTGAACTTTTCCCAAATGTTGGGGAAGAACAGTTCTTCCACCAGGTCCCCGATACGGCTGCCCAATTTGCTGATTTTACGGTCCGTCTCTTTGATCTGGCGGTCCGTCTTTTTGATCTGGCGGTCCGTCTCTTTGATCCGGCGGTCCGTCTCCTGGAACATGAGCCACACGTCTTCAAAGGTCAGGCCCCTTTGCGGCTGTTGCTGGTCCTGCTGCTGGGTTTCATTGATCATAGGGCATACCGTATTTCATCGCCGTGTCGTTGTCAAGAAAGTCCGATAGTCCGATAGTCCAATAGAACGATAGAACGGGTATTTTTTTTTAGGGTTTTTTAGTATGTTGAAGCCAAGCATACAAACGGCGCCTATAGGGGGATGGAAAACAGTGGCAAAGACGAGTGAATCAGAAAAACCCAGGGGAAATCCTCTGGCAACGGCGGAAGAGAAGGCAAAAGCCCTGGAAGCGGCCAGGCTCCAGATTGAAAAGCAGTTTGGCGCCGGCTCGCTTATGAAACTGGGGGCCCATGCCACCGCATCGGGGATAGAGGTCATTCCTTCGGGGTCCATTATGCTGGACGAGGCTTTGGGAATAGGCGGGTATCCCCGCGGGCGGATTATCGAGATCTACGGCCCTGAATCTTCGGGGAAGACCACCCTGGCCCTGCACGCCATCGCGGAGGCCCAAAAGATGGGGGGCATCGCCGCCTTTGTGGATGCCGAGCACGCCCTTGATCCTATCTATGCGAAAAACCTGGGGGTAAACATCGACGAACTGTGGATTTCCCAGCCTGATACCGGCGAACAGGCCCTGGAAATCGCCGAAAGCCTGGTCCGTTCAGGGGCGGTGGATGTTATCGTGGTAGACTCCGTGGCGGCCCTGACCCCCCAGGCGGAAATTAACGGGGACATGGGGGACGCCCACATGGGGCTGCAGGCCCGGCTCATGAGCCAGGCGCTGAGGAAACTCACCGCCATCATGGGGAAGTCCCGGACTATCCTCATCTTCATCAACCAGATCCGCATGAAGATAGGGACGTCCTACGGAAACCCCGAAACCACCACCGGCGGCAACGCCCTCAAATTTTACTCTTCCCTCCGGCTTGAAGTCCGTAAGGTCGAGACCATAGAGAAGGGCGACGCAAACGCCATCGGAAACCGGGTCAAGGTCAAGGTGTCGAAAAACAAGGTGGCCCCGCCTTTTAGAAAGGTGGAGATGGAAATTATATTCGGCAAGGGTGTGTCCGCCATAGGAAGCATTCTGGACGCCGCCGTTAAATACAACCTTATTGACAAGAAGGGCGCCTGGTACTCCTACGGGGAGGAAAAAATCGGCCAGGGCCGGGACAACGTGGTTGCCTTTCTTGAAGGCCGGCCTGAGCTTATTCAGGAATTTGAAGAGAAGCTGCGGAAAATCATGTTTCCCGACCGGAATTTTCCCCAGCAGCCTAAGAAAGCCCCGGAAAGCGCCAAAGCGGACGCCGCGCCTCCCCCGGCCCCGCCGGCAGCGGCGCCGGTCCTGGAACCCATCCGTCATGCGGGAAAATCTAAAAAAAATCCCGACCCCGCCGCGCGTCTTTTTTGACGGGCAGCCGCCCCAGACCTCCCATAAAAAGGGCGAGGGGATACCCCCGGAAAATTTTCCGGGGGTATCCCCTCGCCCTT
>JAITLF010000232.1 GCA_031278025.1 Treponema sp. | reverse complement strand
ATGGGGGGGGGGGGGTAACTTATTGCCCGTTTTTCGCGGCGGGGGGGCCGGCATTTTAACCTATCAATCATCATTCGCTCCTCTGGTACTAATATACAATGGAATCCCGAAAAAACAATACCTTTGGGGGGCCGGACTGTGTAAAAACATGATACGTCACACAACCTTCCCGCTACATTGCCTTCTTTATCATACTTTCTGCATCACCACCAAAAAAGTCCGTTTACACGGGGGAATATAAAGTGTGTAAAACGATAAACGGGATAAATCTGTCCTCATAAAATTATAAGGATAAAACGGAATATGAAAAAATAAAATGCGAATATTAAGAAAATAATTTTGTGTAAGAATATTTGTGTAAGAATAAATGAAAAATAAAACAATGTGGTACGCCCCAACGTCGCTAACAGGGAACGTCAGGCGCCCATTACGCACGGCATTTTGGGATTGGGCAATCTCTTCTATTTTGTCAGCGTTTCGGGCGTTTTCCTTTTTTTGACGACCCTGGTTTTGGAAAAACGAAGGGAGAGCTCGTATCCCGACAGCTATAAAATGTGGGGCTGCTTCCTGACCGGAGAACGTATCGCGTCGCGAAGCGCAAGGGATAGAAGCGGGAATCCCACAATTCAGCCGCAGGCGGGCTGGGATTTGGAGCGGACGGCCCGGTCCGGCGCTTGCGCCGGATGCGCCCCAATTCACCGGTTCAACCGTGCCGGAATACCAGATTAATTTTGAGGCAACGCGCCGCCTTGACAAGGGATTTCCCAGTTATTATCATAAATTAACCAAACCCGGAGGAGGGAAAATTTTTATGAAGAAAATCAATTTATTGATTCTGTCAGTTTTCGTGTTGCTGTCTGCGTTGCTTGGTTTCGCGGGCTGTAAAAAACAAGAGGCTTCCAGCAGTCAATCCGGCGCTCAGGCAGAACAGTCCGACGCTCAGAAAATCCAGGTGGGACTAGTAACCGATGTCGGCGGGGTGAATGACCAGTCCTTCAACCAGAGTGCCTGGGAGGGGCTCCAGCGGTTCGGGCAGGATACGGGCGTCAATGTGCGCTATATCGAATCCAGGGACGAAAGCAACTTTGCCCCGAATTTTAATACCTTTGTGGACGAGGGCTACAACCTTATCTGGGGGGTCGGTTTCATGTTGGGAGACGCCATAGCCCAAGCCGGCAAAGACTACCCCAACAATCAGTTTGCCATCATAGACTTTGAGTACAGTCCCGATCAGGTGCCAAACAACAACGTTACCGGCGTGGTGTTTGCCGCCGAGGAATGTTCTTTCCTCGTGGGCTATATTGCCGGGAAGGTTACGAAGACCGGAAAGGTCGGCCATGTCAACGGCATCGCGTCTCCCACCATGGAGAATTTCGCGGTGGGGTATTATGCCGGCGTGTTAACCGCCAATCCTGACGTTCAGATCATGGGTCAGTATTCCGGTTCCTTCAGCGATCCCGCTGCCGGCAAGGCCATCGCCAACCAGTATTTTGCCGACGGCGCCGACATCATCTACCAGGCGGCGGGAGGTACCGGCGCGGGGGTCATCGAAGCGGCCCGGGAGCAGAACAAGTGGGCCATCGGGGTCGATATGGACCAGAACTACATTGCCCCGGACAATGTCCTGACCAGCGCCCTGAAACGGGTGGATAACGCCCTTTACGATGTGTCCGACATGTTGAGGAAGGGGACCTTCAAGGGCGGCAGTACCCTGCGTTACAATCTGACGAACAGCGGCGTAGACTATGCCACCACCGGGAACCACATTCCCCAGGATGTCATCACCGAAGTTGAGGCGGTCAAGGCGAAGATCATCGCCGGCGAAATTAAGGTTCCGGCCACTGCCGCCGAGATAAACGCCCTGTTCCCCGGCAAATACACTATGCCCGGAGTGAACTAACCCGGCAGCGCGTTCTATTTTGAAGAGTTTGCGGGATACTGTCCCGTAAACTCTTTTTTATTTTTTATTATCAAGAAAAATCTTTCTTGCCGCTTCCGTGGGGTGATTCGACAGCGATATGTATGGGATAGAGGGATGACCCCGCCGAAGAGGAGCCGAGGGTTTGAAGGAGTCCTGATGAGTAAGCTTGGTATCAATACCGGAACGGCGGCGGATCCGCCCTATGCGGTCGATATGCGGAACATCACCATGATGTTCGGGTCTTTTAAGGCCAATGACAATATATGTCTTAACGTAGTCCGGCAGTCGGTTCACGCCCTTCTTGGCGAAAACGGCGCCGGTAAGAGTACCCTGATGAATGTGCTTTACGGGCTGCTTCAGCCGACTTCCGGGGAAATTTTCATTAAAGGCCAAAAAGTCACCATTGACTCGCCTTCCCGTGCGATTGAATACGGCATAGGCATGGTGCATCAGCATTTCATGCTGGTTCCTCCTTTCACCGTAACCGAAAACATCGTGCTGGGCATGGAACCGTTGCGGAGGTTCGGCGTCATCAACACCGGGAAGGCCAGGGCGGACGTGCAGGCCCTAAGCGACCGCTATGACCTTAAAGTGGACCCGGACGCCAAAATTGAGGATATATCCGTGGGGATGCAACAGCGGGTCGAGATTCTCAAGGTGCTGTACCGGGGGGCGGATATCCTGATTTTGGACGAACCGACGGCATCCCTCACCCCGCAGGAGATAGACGAGCTGGGCATTATCACCCGGAACCTGATAAACGAGGGGAAGACGGTCATCATCATCACCCACAAGCTGGCGGAAATCAAGAATATGGCCGACGCGTGTACCATCATCCGGGCGGGCAAAACTATTGATACGGTGAAGGTATCGGAGGTGAGCGAGGAAGACTTGGCCGCCATGATGGTGGGCCGGGCGGTGGACTTTTCGATAGAAAAGAAGGCAATGGAGCCTGATGCGGTGGTTCTGAACGTGGAGAACCTCGTGGTTCGTAACTACCAGAATCACCCGGCGGTGAACGGCCTCAACCTTACAGTCCGCGCCGGAGAAATCGTGGGCATAGCCGGTGTCGACGGCAACGGCCAGTCCGAGTTTGTGGCTGCCTTGACTGGGCTGCAGAAGGCCGAATCCGGGGCCATTACCCTTTTAGGAAAGGACGTCTTCAACAAAACGCCCCGGATGATCTTCGAGAGCGGCCTTTCTTCTATCCCCGAAGACCGGCAGAAGCACGGCCTGGTGATGGATTTTTCCGTAGCGGAGAACATGGTGCTTCAAAACGCGCAGGAAAGGCAGTTCTCTCAACGGGGCTTTTTGAAGAAAAACACTATCGCATCTCACGCCCGTGCGCTCATCGAAAAGTTCGACGTCCGGCCACGGGACTGCGTGGGGAACAAGGTGTCCAGCCTTTCCGGAGGGAATCAGCAGAAGGTCATCATCGCACGGGAAGTAACCAACGATAAGGACCTCCTTATCTGCGTGAATCCCACGCGGGGGCTTGATGTGGGGGCTATCGAATACGTACACCGGTATATTGTAGGGCAGCGGGACGCGGGCAAAGCGGTGCTTTTGGTGTCCTTTGAATTAAGCGAGATTATAAAGCTGTCGGACCGCATTGACGTCATGTTCCGGGGCCGTATCGTGGGCAGTGTGCCTGGGGACGGTGTGGACCAGGCGGCATTGGGGCTTATGATGGCGGGAGGTGTTCAAAATGCGGCGTCCTGATTCACCGAGTCAAAAATCACCCCGGCAGCGCGCTGGCCGTATCATTTGGGAAGACATGCTGCTCAGGCGGCGGCTGGGCCACGTTATCTGGAACGAGACGTTCCTTTACACCCTGCTGGCCATCTTCATCGGCCTTTTGGCGGGTTCCGTGATCCTCCTTATCACGGGGTTTAACCCCCTGGAAGCCTACCGGACTTTGTTTACCGGGATTTTCGGGTCCGTTAGAAACATGATGTATATGGTGCAGTACGCCACGCCCATCATCTTTACGGGCCTTTCGGTAACCTTCGCCTTCAAAACCGGCCTTTTCAACATAGGCGCCGAAGGCCAGTACATTGCCGGAAGCATGGCGGCCCTGGCGGTAAGCGTACTCCTCCCCCTGCCCGCAGGGATTCACGCGGCCCTGGCCGTTCTGATCGGGGGACTGGCCGGCGCCTTCTTCGGGGGCATTGCCGGTCTTCTCAAGGCGTTTAAGGGCATACACGAGGTTATTGTTACCATCATGCTGAACTGGATAGCCTTCTACCTGTCCAACTTCTTGGTCATGTCCCCCGCCTTCAAGAAGCCCAATTCCACCGCATCCGTGGACATAGCCGAAACTTCCCGCATCAATACCGAGGCGTTTCGGGATACCCTGGGGATGGTCCGGGTTCACTGGGGTATGCTCCTGGCCCTCGCCACGGTCATCATCATCTGGATCATCCTGAACAAGACCACCATGGGTTACCGGCTTCGGGCGGTGGGTTTTAACCGCTATGCAGCCGAATACGGCGGCATCCCGGTGGCGCGGTCCATCGTGGCGAGCATGAGCATCTCCGGGTTACTCGCCGGACTTGGCGGGGCGGTTCAGGTGCTGGGGGTTGTGGGCCGCATTACCCAGCTTGCGGCCCAGGAGGGCTACGGCTTTGACGGGATTTCGGTCTCCATGATAGGGGGCATCAACCCTATAGGCGCGTTGTTTGCGGGCCTTTTCTACGGGGGCATGAAGTACGGGGGCAGCCGCCTCAACATCATCGGCGCGCCCAGCGAACTGGTAAACGTCGTTGTCGGCGTGATCATCTATTCCATAGCTATCATGGGCGCGTTCCGGGCCCTGGTAAAATTTTTCACGGCTAAAAAAGAAGGGAGGCCCCTATGATGTTCAGCGCATCCGACCTGGGTCTGCTTATCAGCTCAACCCTAACCTACGCCGCCCCGCTCATCATTGCCGGCATGGGCAGCATCATGAGCGAAAGTTCCGGGGTGGTGAATATCGGCATAGAAGGGAAGATGACCATAGGCGCTTTTTCCTGCGCCGCAGTCTCGGTTCTTACCGGCAATCTCTGGATTGGGCTTTTTGCCGGCATCCTGGCGGGGGCTTTTTTCGGGTTTCTCCACGCCTTGGCTTCCATCACCTTTAAGGCGGATCAGACAATCTCCGGCATCGCCATCAATCTGCTGGCGCCAGGGGCGTCCATCTATTTCTGCAAGGCGATTTTTGAGGGAGCCACTCAGACCCGCCCGGTGGACCTTGCGGACAAGCTGCCGGTGGTGCTGGGGAACATCTTTCCCGCCGATTCCTTCTTTAACTACATGTTCAAGAACTATCTGTCGGTCTATGCGTGCCTGATTCTGGCGGTGGGAATCTGGTTCCTGCTCTTTAAGACCCGCTACGGCCTGCGAATCCGGGCGGTAGGGGAACATCCCCGTGCGGCGGCTACCCTGGGAATCAGCGTCTTCCGCGTCCGCTACTTTTGCGTACTCCTTTCCGGCATACTGGCGGCCCTGGGCGGCGCGATTATCCCCCTGTCTACGGTATCCTACTTCTTTCCGTCAATCATATCGGGCCAGGGGTTTATCGCCATCGCCGCGGTCATTTTCGGCAAGTTCAAGCCGAAGAACACCGTACTGGCCTGCTTCCTTTTTGGGTTCTGTAAGTCCCTGGCCCTTGCCCTGGGGAATCCCAAATTCGGCTTCTCCGTGTCCGTTCATCTTTTGAACATGATACCCTACATCATCACGCTTGCGGCGCTTCTCTTCATAGGCCGCAGTCATGCCCCCGCAGCCAGCGGAAAGATCTACGATCCCTCCTCGACCGGCTAAATGAACCCCACGCCTATCCCGCCCGCCGTTTACGGAGGGTCCGGGGGGCCGGGGCAGCGCCCCGCGCTTCTTCCGAATATCCCCCGCGCCAAGGGGGATATCCCCACGCAGTTTAATGGGGGGACCAGGGGAAGTTTTCCAGCTTGCCCCGGCCCCCGGACCCCCCGTAAAAACTTACGGGGAGACTTCGACTACTGGAGGTGATGGCATGAGACCTATCACGATGGAACGTATTGAGGAAACACGCCGGGCGATACTGGATACCGCCTGTAACCGGCTCCTTACCCATGAACAAAAAGTAACCGGCCTTGAGCGGCTCGCGGAATCCCTTATCGAGATTATTGATTTACCCGAAGATTACCCCAGGCTAAAGGCCGCAGGGGTGATTTGCGATCTCAACGAATCCAACTGCCCTCCCCGTCCCCGGTATATCGTACCGGACTACGAAAAACTCTTCAGGGAAGGCTGCGGGTTTTTGCATCTGGACCCTCCCGGTGATTTGGACGAGGCGCTGAATGTGCTGTCCATCTTCATCCGCCATGTGCCGTCGGTAACGAACTTTCCCGTGTTCATCGGCTTCCTGGACCGGCTGCTGGATCCTTTCGTGCGCAGGGAGGCGCGGGATGCGGCGCGGAAGAAAATCGGGCTTTTCCTGCGCTATGTGGACCGCACGATCACTGATTCCTTCTGCCATGCCGATATAGGCCCCCAGGAGACTCTGGCGGGGCGGCTCATCTTGGAATGTGAGAAGGACGAGCCTAAAAGCGTCCCCAACCTTTCGTTCCTCTACGATCCCGAAATAACCCCCGAAGCTTTCGCGCTGCTGGCGGCGGAGACGGCAATGGGAAGCGCCAAGCCGAGTTTTGCCAACCACCGAATGTTCCGGGGGGAACTGGGCGAGGACTATGCCGTGGTAAGCTGTTACAACGGCCTTCTTTCAGGCGGCGGGTCCTATACCCTGTCGCGGCTCAGGCTGGGGCATCTGGCCGCCGCCGCTTCCGGCCTTGATGACTTCTGGCTCAAGCTGGAAACCGCCGCGGAAACCATGATGGCCTATATGGACCGGCGCATCGCCTTCATGGTGGAAAAGTCCGGGTTTTTCGAGTCCAACTTCCTTGCCGCGGAGGGATTTATCCACCGGGACCGGTTTACCGGCATGTTCGGGCTGGTAGGGCTTGCCGAATGTGTGAATACCCTCATGGAAAAGGAAGGCCGGAAGGACCGGTTCGGCCACAGTTCCGAAGCGGATAACCGGGGGATACGCATCATGGACGCCCTGGACAGCCTGGTAAAGAACCATCACAACCCCTACTGCGTTGCCACCGGGGGGAAGTTCCTGCTCCACGGCCAGGTGGGGATCGATACGGATGTCGGCGAAAGTCCGGCGGCGAGAATTCCCATAGGCGAGGAGCCTGAGGAATTAAGCGATCATCTGACTCATTGCGGTTTCTTCCACAGGTATTTCCCTGCCGGCACGGGGGATGTCTTCGTGATAGAGCCTACGGCCAGGCGCAACCCGGAATACCTCCTGGACATGGTGAAAGGCGGCTTTTCCGCAGGCGGACGGTACTTCTCCATTCACGCCGGGGATTCCGATGTGATCCGGGTTACCGGCTACCTGGTCAAGCGCTCCGAGATGGACAAACTCAAGGCGGGAAAAAGCGTGCTTCAGAATACCACGGCCTTAGGGCTTGGCGCGGCGGCCAACGCCCGTGTGCTGGAAAGGAAACGGCGGTAAGCTTCCGTGTCAAAGGAGGCTGCCGTGCAGGGGGATAATCAGGGGCCTGCCGTCCGCGCGCCGGTAAACCGTATCCTGCGGTCCAGCATTGTTGACGGCCCCGGCAATCGGGCTGTGGTGTTTTTGCAGGGCTGTAACTACGACTGCGTTTACTGCCACAATCCCGAAACCATCTCCCTGTGCCGTTCCTGCGGTGCCTGCGTGAAGGTCTGCCCGGCAGGGGCCTTGCCGGCGGCCTTGCCGGCGGCGGCGGGGCCGGCGTGGGAACGGGAGAAGTGCGTCCTCTGCGACGCGTGCCTCAAGGCGTGTCCCTACAACTCCAGCCCCCGTGTGCGGTTCATGACTCCTGCGGAAGTGATGGCGGAACTTGAGCCGTCCCTGGCATTCATCCGGGGGGTAACGGTTTCGGGCGGGGAATGTACCCTTTATCCGGATTTCCTGCGGGCGCTGGGCGCCCTGGTACGGGAAGAATCCCTTTCCTTTTTCCTGGACAGCAACGGGAGTTACGATTACGCCGGGGACCCCGCCCTGATGTCGGTTACCGATAAGGTGATGCTGGATGTGAAAGCGGACCCGGATGAAGCGGAGTACCGCCGGGTTACCGGGAGAAGCGGCGGGGGTCTGCTACAAAAACTGGATTCCCTTGCCGGCATGGGAAAGCTCTGGGAGGCGCGCACGGTGGTAAGCCCCGGCCTCCTGAACGCCGGGGCTTTGGTTGAAAAGGTCTGCAGCCGGCTGGCCGGAGGCGCCAAACCGCCCCAGTACAAGCTGATCCGGTATCGCCCGGTGGGGGTACGGCCCACATTCGCCGCATCCCTGGCGGAACCGGACGCGGATCTGATGGCTGCCCTTGCGGCGATATGCGCGAAACATGGTATAAAAGCGGTAGTTGTATGAAGATAACGGTGATAGGCGGAGCCAACGTAGACATAACCGGAATTTCAGCGGCGCCCCTGCGGGAACGGGATTCCAACCCCGCGGCGGTGCATTTGAGCGGCGGCGGGGTGGCCCGGAACATAGCCTGCAGCCTGGCGCGCTTAGGCGCGGAAGTTACCCTTGTCAGCGCCATTGGGGATGACGGATTCGGGAAGGTTCTGCGGGCGTCCCTGGCCGATTACGGCCTGGACGACTCGGCGTTGATAGTGCGGGCGGGCCTTGCCACCGGCCTTTACCTGGCGCTTCTGGAACCAACCGGGGAGTTGTTCATCGCGGTAAACGACATGGCCGCGGTGGAATCCATAGTCCCGGCGGATGTGGAAGCCTTACGCGGTACTATCGAAGCCTCGGACATGGTGGCCGTTGACGCGAATCTGCGGCCCGAAACCCTGGAAGCCCTTAGACGGATGACGGCCCTGTTCCAGGTTCCCCTCATGGCGGACGCCGTGTCGGTACGCAAGGCGGGGCGGCTGCGGGGCATACTTGCGGACCTTGCGCTGCTCAAGGCGAACCGGGCCGAAGCGTCGGCCCTGGCCGGGTTTCCCCTGGACACGGACGAAGCCCTGCGGGAGGGCTGCCGCCGGCTTTCCGGCGAAAAGGCCGCTCACATCTACCTTACCCTGGGTGACCAGGGGAGTTGCTGCGGTTCCGGGGATAGTTTCTTCAAACAGCCGGTCCTCCCGTCCGCGCTGGTGAATGTCAACGGCGCGGGGGACGCCTTTGCCGCCGGGGCCGCATACAGTTTTCGCCGGGGCCGGACGCTCGAAGAAAACGCCCTGTTCGGGGCGGCCTGTGCGGCGATTACGGTGGAAAGCGGCGACGGGGTAAGCAGGGAGCTCACCCTGGAAAGGGTGTTGGAACGGGCGGCCCGGTACGGGGCCTGAAAAACAATAGTAAAACGGGATACGGGCCCGCGGGTCCTGAATCATCCCTAAGGAGACGCACATGTCAAAATCCTGGGACAACTACCTGGATGTCCTGCCGGAGGTACGGCAAGCCCTGGATCAGGGGAAGGCGGTAGTCGCGCTGGAATCGACGATCATTTCCCACGGGATGCCCTATCCCGATAACCGTGATTGCGCGGCGAACTGCGAAAGGATAGTCCGGGATCACGGGGCTGTTCCCGCCACCATCGCCATTCTGAAAGGCCGGGTCAAAATCGGCCTTACCGGGGAGCAGATTGAGTACCTGGCAAAGGCCGAAACCGTGGCCAAGTGTTCCCGCCGGGACCTGGCCGCCGCGCTGTCCCTGGGGCAGGACGGCGCGACAACGGTTGCGGCCACCATGATCCTGGCCAACCGGGCGGGCATCTCTTTCTTCGCCACCGGCGGGGTCGGCGGCGTACACCGGGGCGCGGAGAGTTCCCTGGATATTTCCGCCGATTTGACGGAACTTCAAACTACCGATGTCTGCGTGATTTCCGCGGGGGTCAAGAGTATCCTCGACATAGGCCGTACCCTGGAATACCTGGAAACGCTGGGCGTCCCGGTGATCGCCTTCGGCCAGGACCGGTTTCCGGCCTTCTACACGCCGGATTCAGGATTTGACGCCCCCCTGCGCATAGACGCCGCCGCCGGCGTGGCCCGTATGCTTAAGGTAAAGTGGGATTTTGCCCTTCACGGCGGGGCCATCATCGGGAACCCCATACCCCCGGAGTACGCCGTGCCGCCGGAACGGATAAACGCCGCCATTGAGGAAGCCCTGCGCCGGGCGGAGGCGAAAAAAATAACCGGTAAGGACATAACCCCCTTCCTGCTGGACGCGGTTAAAGAGTTGACCGGCGGGGAAAGCCTGGAAGCGAACAAACGCCTGGTATACGGGAATGCGGCGCTGGCGGCGGACATAGCCGTCTCCTTTGCCGCCCTGAGGTAAGGCGGGGGGATCCAGGGCGGACGCATTAAAAATTTCCGGGGCGCCTTTAGTGATCCTACGGGCGCCTTTGCGATCGATAAAGGCGCCTTTGCGATCGATAAAGGCGCCTTTGCGATCAATACGGGAGCTTGGGAAAACGTTGCAGCCGGTTGGAAACGTTTCAGCGGCTCCTGTGGCCGGCGGAGGAGCCGGGGGTTCGGGGTATGCTCAGGCCCTGTTTCCGTCTGCTTAACGTGTTGACAGCGACAAGGCCACCCGAAGTTTCGGAACGCTAGATACGCAGCCGCTCGGCATGATGGTAGGCTTCGCTCC